>JASFEC010000044.1:0-12109 GCA_050125045.1 Gammaproteobacteria bacterium
GCCCTGCGGCTACGCAGCTTCAGCCCCCCGGGGCTTACCCGTTCTTCAGCCCCCGCTTGAGCCCGACCGCACCGGACTCCCCGTCCATGGCGTGGCAGGCCATCGGACGGCCGGACGGCTCAGCCCAGCAACCACGCCGCGGCCAGGGCCGCGACGAACAGCAGGAGGCTGGTGCAGACCCAGGTCGCGAGCATTGCCTCGACCTGCCCGGCCCGGCCAGCGGCCGCCGGCAGGGCAGCCTCCAGGACCCCGAACCGTCGCCAAAGCTGGCAGAGCCGCTGCCGCAGCCCGACCCGCAGCAGCCGCCCCGCGGAGGCGAACATTCCCGCGACGACACGCTCCAGGGGTATGCCGAGGTCGCCGGGCGGCACGCTGAGCCTTGCAGTAATGCGCCTGGCCCGTGGCAGACGCCGCACGACGAGCGCAAGCAGCCCGGCCAGCGCCACCGGCCACGCCGCCTCGAGGTTCACCGCCGCCGCCAGCCCGCCGACGCGATCCGGCGCTGCGGCCAGCCACCAGGGCAAGGCCAGGGCCGTGGTTAGCAACACGGCCCACGCAAGCGGCAGCCAGGCAGGCAGGGGATTGCTGTCCCTGCCCACGCGAGGCCAGGCCACCCACAGGAAGCGCAATAACAGCAGAGCCGTCAGCAGGGAACTGAGGACGAGCAGTCCGGGCACCAGGTCGTGCCAGGAACCCGCGAGGGGCAGCGCGTGCTTCAGACCGAGCTTCGCCACCAGCCCGCTGGTCCAGGGCGCCCCCGCCATCGACAGCCCGGCCAGCACGAAGCCGGCCGCGACCATGCGCGCGGTGCCGCGCGGCAGCGGGTGGTGCGCGATCCCGGCGCCCAGGAACAGGCTCCCCTTGAGCAGGCCGTGGTGAACGATATAGACGAGCACTGCTGCCTGGAGCAGCGGCCAGCGGTCGGGGAACGCCAGCCCCCCGCCGATGGCCACGGTCATGACGCCCATCTGGCTGACGCTCGAGTAAGCCAGCACCGTTTTCGGCTCGCGCTGCGGCAGGCCGGCGAGCACGCCGTAATAGGCGGTGCCCAGACCGAACGCAGCGACCCCCAGCCCCACTACGGGCAGGGCGATCTCGCCGACTGGAAGGAAACGTATCCAGGCTACCAGGCCCGCCTTGATCATGGTGCCGGACAGCACCGCGCTGGCCGGCGCCGGGGCCACCGGGTGCGCCAGCGGCAGCCAGAAGTGCAGGCCGGCAACGCCCGCCTTGACGCCGAAACCGACCAGCAGCAGGCCCAGCACCAGCGCGTTCCCAGCGGGCTCCGCGACCAGGAAGCTGGCCCGCATGGCGGCAAACTCGATCGAGCCGCGGCTGGCCAGGAGCATCAGTCCCGTGATCACGCAGACCTCGCCCAGCACCACCATGACCAGGTAGTAGCGCGCGGCATGCCGCGCCCGCCCGGTGCCCTCGTGCACCACCAGCCCGTAGGAAGCAAAGCTCATCAGCGCGAAGCCCAAGTAGAAAGTCACGGCCTCGAGCGCAGCGAGCACCAGGAAATTGCCGCTCATGGCGAGCAGAAAGCAGGCAACGAAACGGTCGCGTCGCCGGGCGCCCACGAGGTGAGGTATCGCCAGCCCGGCGACCAGCCAGAGGGCCGCGGTCGGCGGCAACAGGGCACGCCCGATCCCGTCCAGCCCCAGCCGACCCCCGAACATCAGCCACGGGATTTCCGCGGTGCCGGCACCGAGCACCGGCGCCAGCAGTGCGGGGAGCGCCGCCCAGGGCGCCAGTCGGCGCGCCACTGAGCGGCAGGGCGGGATCGCCAGCGCGCTGGCGACCAGGAGCGGCGCCACGACCGCCGCGATGGCGCCCGCGCCGGTCATCGCGCCAGCAGGTAGGCCGCAACCAGTGCCACCGTCAGCATCATCAGGCTGGTCGCCGGCCACGACCGCAGGCGGATGTCCAGCCGCTGCATCCGGCGCGACCAGGCCGGCCCGTCCCACAGGCCGAGCAAGGCCGCCTGGCAGCGGTCACGCAAGCCGCCGAGCCCATCCACGCATAACCTGCCCGCGGCCGTGACCAGCCGGCCGCTCAGGCTTTCCACCGGGTCGAGCAGGTCGCCCGCGGCCCGGGCCACCGGGCTCCGGTCGAGCAATCGGTGGGCCAGCAACCCGAGCGTGATGCCGAGCGGCGCGGGCCAGGCCGAGGCGAAGCCCGGCAGTTCCAGCCACCAGGCCGCGCCCAGGCCCGCGATCGCCAGCAACGCGGGCGTGAAGACCAGTCCGTGCGGGCGGTCGGGCGAAATGCCCTCGGCGGCGATCCGGCGAACAGCCAGGGTGAGCACCAGCGTGGCGAGCAGCGCCGCCGCCCCCGGCAGCACGGCGACCGCGGGCGGCAGGCGGGCACCGGCCTGCGCCGCGACGTCCCCGGCTGCCAGCCCGTGGGCCAGCAGCATCAGCGCCACCGCCAGGTCGTGGCGCCATCCGGGCGCCACGAACCGCAGCAAGGGCTGGGCGCCGCAGGCGGCCAGCATGGCGAGCACCAGCCACGGCAGCGGCCCGGCGCCGTCGACACCGGCCGGCAGGGCGATGAACAGCAACGCCGAGCTTGCGGCCACCGCATAGCCCAGGGTCGCCCGCTCGTCCCGCTGCGCGAGCCCGGCCACGGTGGCCCAGGCGGCGCCCGCGACTCCCAGCACCAGGCACAGCACGGCGACGCCCGGGCCGGCGGACGGCACCAGCTTGACGCCGCCCAGCCAGGCGGCGCCCGCCGGGACGGTCGCCAGCAGCACGGCGGCCGGCGCGCTCCCGACCTGCAGCATCTGCGGCAGCCAGCCGTGCGCCGGCGGCACCGCGGCCCGCAGCGCCAGCGCGACCACCGCGACGACCCCCAGCCCGGCGCCCACCGGGTGCGCCGTGTGCTCCAGTAGCACCTCGAACACCAGCAGGTCGCTCACCACCAGCAACACGATGAGCACGGCGCCCGGGCGCTGCCAGCCGTCGTGGCGCTCGCTGGCCACGACCCCGTAGAGGCCGTAGCCCACGGCCAGCATCCCGGCGTAGACCAGCGGACCGCCCCGGCCGAGCGCCAGGGTGAGCGCGCCCGCCAGCGCGATCAGCAGCGCGAACACCGAGGGGCTGCGCTCGCCGCCGTGCGTCATGACGAGGCCGGCCACGAACCATGCGCCGCCGAACAGCAGCAGTCCCGCCCGCGCGACATGGTCCAGCGCCAGCGCCGCCGAGCCCTGCACGAGCAGTTCCGGCAGGCCGAGCCCCTGGGGCGCCATCAGCACGGCCACCGCCAGCGGCGCCGCCGCCACCAGCGCCACCAGCCAGCCGGTAGCCAGCACCTCGCGGCGGGCGGACACCGCGAGCCACAGCAGCACCGCGACCGGCAGGAGCGGCAGGGCGAGCAGCAGGCTCATGGCCCGTACTTCCGCGAAGCGATGAACTGGACCCAGTCGAGCGGCGTGCCGGGCATGGAGGCGAACAGCCCCCAGGCCAGCGCAGCCAGCGCCGTCGCCAGCGGCGGCAGCAGCAGCAGCCAGGCCGTTTCCTTGCGGCCGAAGCTGCGCTCGTGCGGCCATTCGTCCGGCGGTGGCTCGAACCACGCCGCCCGGATCAGCGGCAGGAAATACGCTGCGTTCAGCAGGCTGCTGCCCGCGAGCACGTAGACGGCCCAGTCCTGCCCGACCTCCAGCGCCCCGAGCCCGAGATACCATTTGCTGACGAAGCCGACGACCGGCGGCACGCCGATCATGCCGAAGGCCGCCACGGTGAAAGCCGCCGTGGTCCACGGCATGCGCCGGCCGATACCGCGCAGCTCGCTCACCTTGTGCACCCCGAGCGTCTCGGCGTAATTCCCGGCGCAGAAGAACAGCGTGATCTTCATGAAGCCCTGGTGCACCAGGTGCGCGAGGCCGCCGATGGTCGCGATCGGCCCGGCGATGGCCACGCCCAGGGTGATGTACGACACCTGGCTGACGGTCGAGAACGCGAGGCGGCGCTTGAGGTCGTCCTGGAACAGGGCCCGCACCGAGCCGTAGATGATGGTCACGGCCGCCAGCACGGCCAGCGGCAGCGTCACGCCGAGCGAGGCGGCGTACTCGATGCCGAACACGTCGTAGGTGATCCGTACGATGCCGAAGGCGCCCGCCTTCACCACCGCGACGGCGTGCAGCAGGGCGCTGACCGGCGCCGGCGCCACCATGGCCTGCGGCAGCCAGGCGTGCAGCGGGACCAGCGCCGCCTTCACGCCGACGCCCAGGATCAGCAGCGCGAACACCATGCGCAGGGTGTTCGGGTCGAGGCCGAGAGCGCTGACGAAGCCGCGGTCGACGAACTCCAGCGTGCCGGTCAGCGAGTACAGCCAGATCGTGCCGGCCAGCAGCAGCACGCCGCCCACCAGGGTGTAGGCCAGGTAGGTGCGACCGGCCTTGCGCGCCGCCTCGGTCCCGCGATGCACCACCAGCGGATAGGTGGAGAGCGTCAGGGCCTCGTAGAAGACCAGGAAGGTGAGCAGGTTGCCGGCCATCGCCAGCCCCACGGTGGTGGTCACGCAGAGACTGAAGTAGCCGAAGAACCGGCTCCGGTTGGGCGAGTCCTCGAGATAGCCGATGGCGTAGAACGTCGTCGCCAGCCACAGCACCGCCGAGAGATTCACGAACAGCAGCGAAAGGGCGTCGGCGTGCAGCGCGAAATCGATGCCCGGCACCAGCGGCACGCGGAACTCGTAGGTCACGCCGTGGAAGACGCCGATCATCATCAGCAGCAGCAGCACGATCTTCAGCAGCGCGCCGCCGAGGTTCAGCGTCACTCGCCAGGCGGTGGCGTTCTCGGGCAGGGTGAAGATGATCAGCCCGGGGACCAGGGAGCTCGCGAGCACCAGCAGCGGCAGCCAGGCGTTGGTGGTCACGGCAGTACCCCGTCGAGCAGGGGCAGCGCCCATGGCGCGACGAAGCCGAGCAGCACTGCGCCGAGGGCCAGCAGCAGGGCGGTCCACTCCATAGTCGCCGGCACGTCATGCCGCTCGTGGTGATGCTCGGAGCGCGTGAAGGCAAATCCCACGACCCGAAACACGTAGGTCGCCGTGAGCAGGCCGCCGACGATGATGATGGCGGCCCACACGGCCTTCCCCTGCGCCATGGCGGATTGCAGCAGCAGCCATTTGCCGACGAAGCCGCCGCTCGGCGGCAGGCCGGCCAGGCTGATGCCGGACAGCGCAAAGGCCGTCAGCGTGCGCGGCATCCGGTCCACTACGAGGTCGAGTTCGTCGATCTCGTCGTGGCCGCTCTGGGTCATGATGCTCCCCGCGGCGAGGAACATCGCGCCCTTGGCGAAAGCATGCGACAGCGCCAGGTAGATCGAGCCGCTCCAGGCCAGCTGCGGCTCGAGCCCGGCGAGCGGGAAGGCGATGAAGAGATACCCCAGCTGCGCCACGGTCGAGTAAGCGACCAGCAGCTTCAGGCGCTTCTGGCGCAGCGCCTGGATCGACCCCCAGAAGATCGCGGCTGCGCCGAGGCACCCGAGCAGGAGCGGCATCGCTTCGCCCTCCGGCAGGAAGGTGAACCACAGCCGGAGCAGGAGGTAGAAGGACGCCTTGACGACCAGCCCGGACAGCAGCGCGCTCACGGGGGCCCGGGCGCTGCCGTGCGCGGGCGGCAGCCAGACATGGAAGGGGAACAACCCCGTCTTCAGCAGCAGGCCCGCGATCATGGCGGCCAGAGGCACGGCCAGTTGCAAGCCGCCCTCGGCGCGCTCCGCGAGCAGCGCGAGGTCGACGGTGCCATAGGCGTGGTAGAGCAGCGCCACTCCGACCAGGTAGGACAGCGAGCCGAGCAGGCTCACCAGCAGGTAGCGCATCGCGCCCCAGAGCGCCGGGCCGGAGCCGGTCAGCGCCACCAGCGCCACCGCGGAGAGCCCGAGGAGCTCGAGCGTGACGTAGAGGTTGAACACGTCCGCCGACTGGAACAGGGCGTTCAGCGCGGCCCAGAGGAAGAGCCACAGCGGCCAGAAATGCCTGGCCTTGTCGGCGTGCGGAGCGAGGTAGACACGGGCATAGACGCTGATCGCGGTACCGACCACGGCCGTCATCGACAGCATGAGCACGCTCAGCCCGTCGGCCACCAGGTCGATCCCGAGGGGCGCGCCCCAGCCGCCGGCCGTGTGGAGCTGCTTCCCCCAGGCGAGAAAGTCGAACAGCACGCCCACCGCGGCCATGGCCGTGAGGAGGCTGAAGACCAGGCCGACCATCGGCGCGCGCCGCGGGCTGACGAAGGCCGCCAGCGCGCCGACGAGCGGTACCGTAATGGCGAGGACCATCCAGGGAAGCGTGGCCAGCCAGGTGGCGATCATGCTACTTGCCTTCCGCGTCCATCAGGTCACGCTCGCGGTCTTCCGGCAGCGCGGGCTTGCCGGTCGCGTAGGTGATACGAAGCACCAGCGCCAGCGCCAGCGCCGTGGCGGAAATCGAGACGACAATGCCCGTGATGACCATGGCCTGGGGCACCGGATCTACGGGCCCATCGCCCATCGCGCCGGCGCCGACCAGCAACAGGAAGGCGCCGCTGCCCATCACGTTGATCGCCAGCACCTTGCGAATCAGGTGTGCGCGCAGCACCAGGGCCCAGGCGCCGATGAGCAGCAGCCCCATGCCCGCGCAGGCGTAGAGCAGCGCGCCGCTCACGGGGCGTCCTCCGGCCGGCCGCCGATGAACAGGCCGGCCAGGATCACGGCGATGCTCACCGTGGCGGCGGTCTCAATCAGCAGCATCAGGACGCCGGCCAGGTCGCGCGGGTACTCGAGGAGTTGCCGCCCGTCGGGCATGACACCGAGGCTGACGGCCAGGAAGAGGCCGAGGCCGGCCACCACGCCCCAGCTCATGGGCGCGGCCGGCAGGTGCACCACCGGCCGCCGGCCCGAGATGACGTACAGGACCCCGGCAGCGGCCAGCACCGCGCCGGCCTGGAAGGCTCCGCCCGGCTGGCTGCCGCCCGCCCACAGGAGGTAGGCGCAGATCAGCGGCGCCAGCGGGATCAGCACACTGTTCATGCCGAGCAGCACCGGGCTTGGCTCAGTTTCCTGGATCCGGGGCGCAGGACCCAGCGCCCAGACGCCGACCAGCGCGGCGGTCAGGACCGCCATCTCGAGCAGCGTGTCGTACCCGCGGAAGTTCAGCAGCACTGCGGTCACCGGGTTGGCAGCGCCGCTGGCGGGAAGTCTCTCGGCCACGGCGTCGCTGAGGCCGGGGCCGGACGATCCGGCGAGCAGGGTGAGCGTCAGTCCGGCGGCGACCGCCAGCAGCAGGAGCGCGAGCCCGGCCTTCAACAGCAGGCCCGGTTCGCCGCGTGGCAGGCTAGCCGGTTTCATTCTCACGCTCATGTCCCTCGAGGTCGTCGCCCGGTCGCTCGTCGGTCTTGCCCGGCAGGCGGGCCCATGTGGCGAGCAGCAGTGCCCCGGCGATCCCGGCGCCGATGGCCGCCTCCGCCAGCGCAACGTCGGGGGCACCGAGACGCACCCAGCCCATGGCCAGTAGCAGGCCGAAGGCGATAAACAGGACGATGCCGCGGAACAGGTTGCGGCTGGAGAGGGCCGCCCAGGCTACCCAGAGCAGCACGGTGACCAGCACCGCGTCGAGGACCAGGCCGGGAGTCATGGCGCCCTCCATGGCTGGATGCCGCGGCGCAGGCTGGAGCGCGCAATGAGATGCGACGCTGTCGCCCCCGCCAACAGGACCAGCAGCCAGATGAGCAGCAGCTTGCCGATCACTGCCGGCGAACCCGAGCGCAGCGCCAGGCCGATCACCGTGAGGCCCAGCCCGACGTTGTCGCCCTTGGTCAGCGCATGCAGGCGGCTGAAGACGTCGGGGAAGCGCAGCAGGCCGATGGTCCCGGCCGAAAAGAAGCAGGCACCGGCGAGCAGGAAGGCCGCGCTGAGCAGCTCAAGTCCTGTCATGGCCGCCTCCCCTGCTCCAGACACGCTGCACGAAGGCCACCGCCGCCACGGCGGCAAGGAGGCCGAACACCAGGGCGACATCGCGCAGCGACGGCCGGCCCATCCCCTCGGCCAGGATCAGCAGCACTGCCACGGCCGTGGTCCCGAACAGCTGGGCTGCCAGCATCCGGTCGGCTGCCGTCGGCCCGCGCATCACCCGCCATAAGCCGGCGGCAAGGTTCAGCAGCAGGAACGCCGCGATCCCGACCAGCAGCTCGTTCATGACCAGACCTCGCCGGCCGCGTCGGGGCGAAGGCCGAAAACGGCGGCGATGCGCGGCTCGAGGTCCCGGACCATGGCATGCATGTCCCGGCTGGTATCGAGGGTATGAATGACGAGCTCGTCATCCACCAGGTCGGCGCTCAGCGTCCCGGGCAACATGGTCACGATGTTCGCCAGCGAAACCCGGCAGACGCCTGGCGGCAGGCGGAGCCGAACGGGTACCAGCCCGGGCCGGAGCGGCATCCGGGGGTCGAGCGCCCTGCGGGCGACATCGGTCGCGCCGGCCAGGGACTGCAGTCCGAACCACGGCAGGAAACGCAGCACGCCGACGAAGGACAGGCGGTATTCCGTCCAGAGCTGCAGGCTGAGCCAGCTGGCCAGGACCACGAAGGGCATGCCGACCATCCAGCCCTGCAGGTCGCCTCCGTTCAGGACCCACCACAGGACGGTGAACAGCGCCAGGCGCCGCAGTCCCCCCTGCCACCCCGGTGCATGGGCGGCTCGAGTGACCGGGGCAGGCATTGCGCTCATCACTGCTCCTGTGGCGGCTGGCTCCGTTCAGTCCTGGCGAGGCCGGCGGGCGAGGAAACCGTGCAGCCCCGGAGGTAACTCAAAGCCGTGGTACGCACCCAGCGGCTGCGCCGTGAAGCCGGCCGCTTCAAGGTCATCCAGCACTTCCTCCGGCGGCAGCAGGTCGAGCTCATGGCACTCGTCGTCCCGGCGAAACAACTCGCCCGCCTGGCGGAAACTCGTGATGCAACGGGTGAGCCGGGCAGTGGCCGGATCCTCCTCGGCCCGCATCAGCAACGCCCAGGCGCCGCCGTCGACGCAGGTATGGAGATGGCCGTCGCCGGGCACCCGGCCGGGCCCGGCAACGTCGAACAGCAGGAAGCCGCCCGGCTGCAGGGACGCATGGATGCGCTCGTAGAGCGCCCGGCGCGCCGGCCGGGAGCTGCTCTCGTCGAAGCGGTAATTGAAAACCTCGCCAATCGCCACGACCGCTGTGCTTGGCGGAAGCGCCGTAGCGAGAAGCGACTCGCAGCGGAACTCCGCGTCGGGCACCCGCTGACGCGCGAGGTCGATCATGGCGGGGGACAGGTCGATGCCCAGCACATCGTAACCGGCATCCGACAGGGCCTCGGCAAAGATGCCGCTGCCGCAGCCGAGGTCCACCACGAGGCCGCCGTCCATGCCCTCGGCCGCGAATTCCCGCAACAGGAGTTCTGCCGCATTGCGCGCCAGGTCGCCGAACCCAAGGTCATGGATCCAGGACAGGTCTTCCCGGTAGGCGTGGCTCATGGCGATGCCCCCTCCCTGGCATGCGTCGGCGCTGCGGGCAGCACCGCGTTCGACGATCGCGACCCGCGCGCTCGCCTGCAATTTGCGTTGACTCTGAGTCCCATGATGAACCGCAACCGCCGCCGCGGCGTTGGGATTTTCCGAAACCCGCTCAGGGCGTGGCTGCCAGCCAGAGCGCCGCGACGAGGGCGGCCATCAGCACCACTGCGAGCGCGACGTTCAGGCTCACATCGCGAGCGTATCGCTGCAGCTGCCAGCGTCCGAGCAGGACCGCCGGGTCGGTGTCCAGCCCCTCGGCCCGCGGCCAGGCCGACTGATGCTGGCGCAGCTCCGCGACGCCGAGGCGCAGCAGGGCCAGCAGCCAGCGCCCGGCCCCGGCGGCGGGCGCCGGCGCGACGGCCGAGGGCGAGGTTGCTACGCCCGCCCCGAGCGCCTCGCTCTCGCGCCGGACCAGGGGATCCACGGTGGCGTGCAGCAGCCGCGGCAACGCCTCGCCGCGGACGCGTGCGGCCGCTAGCCGGGGAGTGGCTTCCACCACGGCGCGGCGCGAGGCCGCCAGCACCCGGTGCAGTCGCTCGTACCGCGCGCGCAGCAGCGCCACCCCGTTCTCCCTGGCAGCAGCCGAAAGGGCGGCCAGGCGATGCTCAAGAAGGGTCGAGGCCATCGCGCCGGCTACCGCGCGGCCCGCCGCCAGTTCGGCCTCGCGCTGGTGCGGCAGTGCTGCATCGCGGGCGTCGCACGCCGCCTCGACGGCGTTCCGGGCCGCCCGCAGCGTGTCCTGCCGATCCTGTTCCAGGTCAAGCCATACAGCCTCGAGGAAGGCCTGCTCCATCGAGCCTGGCGGGCCGGCCAGCCAGGTCTGGACGAGTCGCCGCCGGGCCAGTTCGAAACCGTGCAGGCCCCGCAGCAGGAGACGCCGCAGGACGCGCAGGCCCCATGCCAGCCGCTGCACGAGATGGCCATACAGGCTGGCAAGCCGGGCGAACCCGGCCAGCAGGTTGGGACCGCCGGGCGCGGCCGTCAGCATGCCGAGCCCGGCGCGCTGCAGCCACCAGCTCAGCCCCAGCCAGGCGGGCGGCTGCCGGTGGAACCAGCCGAAGCGCAGTCCGAGCAGGCAGATCACCGCACCGAGCGCTACCGTCGCCAGCGCCAGGGTGGTATCGCCGGTCGCGAGGAACCCGTCGTGCACATGTTCCTCAAGACCCGCCACTGCCAGGCCGGCGCCGGCCAGGCCGGGCGCGAGCAAGCCGTCCAGCACCGGCGCGGGATCGAGTCCCAGCCACATGATCGGTCCGCACAGCAGCGCCATGGCCAGCAGCATGGGCGCCGGCGCCTCGCGCGCCCGGGCCGAGGCCTCGCCGCGCTCTCGACCGAGGAACACCAGCCCGACCAGCTTGATGAAGGACGCCGCGGTGCCGGCGCACACCAGGACATAGATGATCTCGGCCACGCGCAGCCAGGGCAGCCCGCTCGCCGCCTCCGCCGAGGCCAGGGCGTGGTGCACCAGGCACTTGCTGATGAAGCCGTTGAACAGGGGCAGGCCGGAAATCCCGGCCGCCGCGACCAGCATTAGCACGAAAGTGACAGGCATGCGCCGCCACAGGCCGCCGAGCGCATACATGTCGCGCGTGCCGGCGCGCCACGCGACCGCGCCGATGCCGAGGAACAGGCAGCTCTTGAACAGCGCGTGGTTCAGAGCGTGCATCAGGCCGCCCGCGGCGCCGATCGCGCCCTCCGTGCCGAGGACGGCGCCGGCGCCCAGCCCGACCAGGATGAAGCCCATCTGGCTGATGCTGTGATAGGCCAGCATCCGCTTGGCATCGCGCTGGCCCAGGGCCATCACCACGCCCGCGGCCATGGTGAGGATGCCGAGCCAGAGCACCGCCAGGCCGAGCTCGGCCGTAAAGGCCGGCGTGATGCCGCCCGCACCGGGGGCCGGCCAGAACACCAGGTACAGGCTGCGGAAGATGCCGCAGGCGCCGGCCTTGATCATCACGCCCGAGAGCAGCGCGCTGGCCGGCGCGGGCGCGACCGGGTGCGCATTGGGCAGCCACAGGTGCAGCGGCACCATGCCGGCCTTGACCCCGAAGCCGAGCACCATCAGCGCCGCCGCCGTGGCGGCCATGGGGCCGCCGCCGGCGAGCGCGCCCGGTTGCAGCGCGCCGCCGCCGAGTGCCGCCACCAGCATGATGCCGGCGAGCAGCAGGACCCCGCCCAGCACGGTGAGCCAGAAGTACTGGGTGGCCGCTCGGCGCGCCTCCGCCGTGCCGCGATGGACCACCAGGAGCAGCGCCACCAGCCCGAGCGTCTCGAAACAGGCGTACAGCGTCACCAGGTCCGCGGCCAGCGCCACGCCGAGTTGCGCGCCCAGAGTCACCAGGCTGGCCACCTGGTAGCGCCCGGCGCGGGGATCGCCGCGCAGGTACGGCAGCGAGTAGAGCGTAGCGCAGCACCAGGCGAAGGCGCTGAACAGCGCGAACAGCAGCCCGAAAGCGTCGGCGGCAAAGCTCAGCCGGCCCAACAGCACCGGCACCGTGGCGGTGTCCGCCGGACCGTCCTGCAACACCAGGACCACCACGCCCGCGAGCGTCGCGGCCGTGACGGCCAGCACCCAGCCGTCGCGCCACCGCGGC
>JASFEC010000045.1:0-12084 GCA_050125045.1 Gammaproteobacteria bacterium
GCATGGGCCCGGACGCAACGACTACGAAGGTGTTCCGTGCCATGTGGCACTGGCGCCGCGGCGACCAGGCGGAAGCGGCTGCCCTGGCGGACGCGGCGCTCGAGGCGGAGCTGCCGGAACGCTGGGGGTCGAAGGCGGTTTTCGAGACCATGATGATGATGCACGAGATTCGTTCGGGGCGGCCCGAGCGCGTGATGGCGTTCATGCTTGAGGAATACCCCAACGCGCTGGACCCGCCGCGGCCGGGCGAGCCGATCGACACCGAGGCCTCTTTCATGAAAGTCGCGGCGCTGCCGCTGCTCAGGCTACGGGATGGGGACGAAGTATCCAGGACGCGGGCGGAACAACTCCTCGCCCAAACGGAAAGCGCGGAGCAGACTTTGCCGCCGGAGGCGCTGGTGCTACGGCGCGCCATGATATTCGCCGAGCTCGACCGCCCCGCTGAGATGATCGCGGAGTTGCGCCAGGCGGACCAGGGGCGCTACATCATTGACAGCTGGTTTTGGACCGAGGTGGACCTGTTCTCCCTGCGTAGTCTTGAAGCACCCGCGGTACAGGCCTACCTGGCGGAAAAGGAAGCGGTGCGGGAGCGCGAGCGGGCCTGGCTGGCGGAGCCCGGCCGGATGCCGGACCCGGAAGTCGTGCTGGCCGAGATGGCGGCTGCTGCCGAGCGGGCTGCGCTACCATAACGCGCAACCTGACCACCCCGAAGAGAGGCCGCCGTGAGCGAGGCCCTGATCGAATACGGACTTTTCCTTGCCAAGACCGTCACCCTGGCGGCCGCTATCCTGTTCGTCGCCGCGGCGCTGGTGAACCTGCAGCGCCGCGCCCGCGAGTCGGAAGGCATGAAGGTCACGAACCTGAAGTCGCGGCTGCGCCAGGCGGCGGACGGGCTACGCGGCGCGCTGTTGCCGAAGCCCGAGCGCAAGAAGCTGGCCAAGGAGCGCAAGCGCGAGGCAAAAGCGGACAAAGGGGAGCACCGCAGGCGGGTGTTCGTGCTGGACTTCCGTGGCGACATCCGCGCCAGCGGCACGGCCTCGCTGCGCGAGGAGGTCAATGCGGTGCTGGCCGTGGCCGAGCAGGGTGACGAGGTGCTGCTGCGCCTTGAGAATGCCGGCGGCCTGGTGCACGAGCACGGCCTGGCTGCCAGCCAGCTCGTGCGCCTGCGAGAACGCGGCATCCCGCTGACCGCCGCCGTGGACAAGGTGGCGGCCAGCGGCGGCTATCTCATGGCCTGCGCAGCGGACCGCATCATCGCGGCACCCTTCGCCATCATCGGGTCCATCGGTGTGCTGGCCCAGGTGCCGAACTTCCGCCGCTGGCTGGACGAGCGCGGCATCACGGTGGAGCAGGTGAAGGCCGGGCGCTACAAGCGGACGGTCAGCATGTTCGGGGAGGTGACCGACGAGGACCGCGACAAGCTGCGGGAGGAACTCGAGGAGGTGCACACGCTGTTTCGGGAGATGGTCGCCCGCTACCGGCCTTCGCTCGACCTGGAGCGCGTCGCGACCGGCGAGTACTGGTACGGCACCCGCGCGCTCGAACTGGGCCTGGTCGACGAGATCGGCACCAGCGACGACTGGCTGCTGCGGGTCATCGAGGAAGCCGACGCCTGGAAAGTGGAGTGGCGCGGCCACAAGCGCTTCGTCGACAAGATAGCCGCGGCCATGGAAGAGGGCGGCCTGTCGGCGCTACTGCGCCGGGGCGCCTGAGCCCGGCGCCCCTTACGCCCCTGGGTCAGCGCCCGAGCTTGGCGGCGATCGCGCGGTCGCGCAGGCCGTCCGGCAGGCGCGTCAGCAACTTCAGCGCCTTGGCGTCCTTGCCCACCAGGTAGCGGTTCTTCGGGTCGGCCGACTCCAGCGCCTCCGTGACCACCTCCGCCAGCGCCTCCGGCGGCAAGCCGCCCGGCTTGGCGTTGAGCTGCTCCAGCAGCCGCACGATCGGCGCATACAGTTCGCGCAGCTTGGCAGTGGCGGCGTCCTCGCGGGCCGCGGCGTCGCGCTTGGCGCCCTTGTTCCAGATCGGCGTCTTCACGCCGCCGGGCTCGACCGCGACGACCTTGATGCCGAAGGGGCCGAGCTCAACCCGCAGCGAGTCCGTGACCGCCTCGACGGCGTGCTTGGAGGCCGCGTAGACGCTGACGCCAGGCATGGCGATCAGACCGGAAATCGAGCTGATGTTGACGATCCGGCCCTGCGAGGCACGCAGCAGGGGCAGGCAGGCCTGCGTCAGCAGCAGCAGACCGGTGACGTTCACCGCCATGGTCTGGCGGATCTGCTCGGCTTTCATCAGCTCCAGCGGGCCGCCGATGTACACACCGGCATTGTTGACCAGGGCGTCGAGGGTGCCGTCGCCACTGGCGCGGATGTGCTCCAGGGCGGCGGCGATCGAGTCTTCCTCGGCCACGTCCAGCAGCAGCGGCTCAACCGTTCCTTCCGCGTCAGCCGTCAGCGCGTCCGCGTCGGCCTGCTTGCGCACGCCGGCGAAGACGTGCCAGCCGCGCTGCGCAAGATGCAGCGCGGTACTCCGCCCGATGCCCGTGGACGACCCGGTGACAAGTACTTTTTTGGTCATGTGGCCTCTTTTCGCCTTGGGCGACGCCGGAGATTCAAACCGCCGAGGAGCAGCAACAGCGCGGCGAGGCCCGCCAGCGGGTAGGTGATGAGGAGGACCAGCGGCGTCAGCGCGGCTCGGGTCAGAGCCCGCAGGGCGTCGTGGCGGCTGATGAAGTCCGCAATCGGCGGCGAGTGCCGGTAGTAGAGCGCGACCAGTGCGCGCCCCGGTGCCGTGGGCATCAGGACCCGGTCACGAAAATCACGCAGCGTATCGACATGGGGGTGCATCCAGCTGCCCCAGGCCGCAGTGGCGATGAAACATTCGCAAAAACCCCGGCAGCCGTTCCCGCCGCCGTCTCCCGTGATGGTGACCGGGGCGATCCGACCCTCGGGGTCGATGCCGGCCAGCGCTGACGGGGCGGCGAGCGCAACCTGGAAACGACGGCGCGGCCGGCTGTCCTCGGCGTCGGCGATCAGCTCCACGGCAAACGTCTGGCGGGTTTCGCCCTCGGCAAACTGCAGGGTCCCGCTGGCGGCGACGTAATCGCGCCCCGCCACCGCGGCCGCGCTGTCGCTGCTGCCGTCGACGGTGACCCAGGCGACGCTCGCCGCGCCGGTGCTGCCGCGGTTGCGGTCGACGGTGAAGGTCACCGTGCCGTCGGTCTCGTCGACTTCCGGCGTGTCGGTGAACAGCGAGAACTCGCCCGCCCGCTCGCCCCTTGGCTCCTCGATCACCACGAGGGGACCGACGCCCGCGAAGACTGCACGACCTTCGGGTTCGGGCTCGGCCAGCACGACGCTCAGGGTGCGAGGAAACAAGGCCTCGTCGCGCCTGATGGTCGAGAGCAGGAACTGCTGCTGGTCCTCGTCGGCGGCGAACTCCACTGTGTTGGTCAGGTCGCTGAAGTCGATGCCCAGCCCGGCCGTGCCCGGGACCCCGACGAGCAGCGCCGAGACCGACTGTTGCGCGAGCCCGTCCCGCCCGACGTCGATGGGAAGCTCGTTGCCGGCCGTGACCCGGCGCACGGTCTCGCCGGGCAAGCTCAGCTCGGCGTCCGCAGCCTCGTCGTCCTCGATCTGGAGCAGCAGCGTCGTCTCGCGCCCGAGTCCGGCCGAGCTCGGATTGGCGAGGGTCAGCACGGCGTAGCGGGTGCCGTCCACCGCGCTGTTGCCGGCTGTCTCGAGCCGCGCGCGGCCGAACAGCTCGCCGGCCGGAATGCGAATGACGCCGAGCGGCAGGTCGATGGTGAAGTCGTCGCCGATCACTGCGGTGCCGCCGAGACTGACGTTCAGCACCACGGTCGCTTCGCTGCCGGCGTCGCCGCTGCGCACCACCGTGATGTCTGCGCCCTCGCCCTCGACCAGGTTCAGGCGGGGCTGCATGAACTCGACGGTGCCGGAGGCGTGCGCCGCCGGTGTCCAGGCACCCAGGAGTGACACCAGCGCCAGCGCCGGGCACAGGCGGTAAGGACGTTGCAGCGGCATCGGCGGGCTCTCCGAGTGAGGCGTTCCGAGCCTCATGATGCTGCCGCGCCCCGCCGACCGCAAATCGAGCGGCGGCGCCTCGGGCGCCGGGCGCCATGCTAAAGTTTTCGGCTCGACGGGCATGGGACCTGAGGATGAATACCGACTCCGATGCGCGCAGGGATGGCGGCACGAGCGCTGCCCCTGACGAGGTCGCGGCGGCAGCGCCGGGGGACATGATCCGCGCGCAGCTGGAGCGCTCCATCGCCCGGCTGCAGGATCCCGATCTGCCGCCGGCCTGGGTGGTGCACGAAGTGCGCAAGGACCTCAAGCGGGCCCGCGCGCTGCTGCGCCTGTGCGGGGACGCCCTGCCGACCCGCCGGGCAGAGAAGCGGTGCGCGGCCGCGGCGCGGGCCCTGGCGCACCTGCGCGATGCCGATGCAGCGGAGGAAACGGTGGCGCGGCTCCGCTCCCGAGCCGACGCCCGCGAGCTGGCGGCGCTGGACGCGGTCAGCGCCTGGATTGCCGCCCAGCGCTCCGGGCGGCCGGGATCCGGCGGCCTGTCGCGCTCGCTGGCCAAGCAGGTCGCGGGCGAGCTGCAGGACATCAGTGCAGAAGTCGAAAGCTGGTCCTTCCGGGGAGTCAGCGCGGAGGTGCTGGATGCGGGTCTCGATGCCAGCCGGCGCGAGAGCGCCAGGGCTTTTCGGCGCGCGGCCGCCGACGGCCGCACGAAGCGTTTCCATGATTTCCGCAAGGCCGTCAAGCGCGAGCTCTACCAGCGCGAACTATCGGGGCGCCCGCTCGAGCGGATGGAGCGCTCAACCCTCAAGAAGCTTGCTGACGTCCTCGGCGAGCTGCAGGACCTGGAAGTCCTCCGCGGCATGTTGCGGGAAGGCGGCAAGTGGCGGGGCCCGGCGCGGCGGCTGACGCGGCGCACGGCAAAGGAGCTGAAGGGGCGCGCCCTCAGGCTGGGCGAAGGGCGCTACCGGAGGCGGCCATCCTGACTCTTCCCTACAGCCCCGCAGACGGCGGGGGCCGGCCTTGATTCCCCTTCGCGACGAGAACCCGATCGGGATCGTCCCCGTGGTCAGCTGGGGTCTGATCGGGGCCTGCGTCGTGATCTTCGTGTTCCAGGTGGCGCTCGGGGCCGAGGTCTTCAACCGCATGATCTTCGGCCTGGGCGTGATCCCGGCCGTCCTGTTCGGCCATGCGCGCCTGCCGCCGGAGGTCGAGCTCGTGCCGCCCGCCATGTCGGTCGTCAGCTCGATGTTCCTCCATGGCGGCTGGCTGCACCTGGCCGGCAACATGCTGTATCTCTGGATCTTCGGCGACAACATCGAGGATCGCATGGGACACGTGCGCTTCCTCTGCTTCTACCTTGCCTGCGGCATCGCAGCCGTGCTCGCCCAGGCGCTCCCGGCACCGCAGAGCATCGTGCCCATGGTCGGCGCTTCGGGCGCAATCTCCGGCGTGCTTGGTGCTTACCTGCTGCTGTTCCCTCGCGCCAGGGTGCTGGTCCTCGTCCCGCTCGGGTTCGTCCTGCAGGTGATCAGGCTGCCGGCGGTCTGGGTGCTGGGACTCTGGTTCCTGATCCAGTTGCTGTCCTCGCTGGCCGCGCCCGAGGGCGAGGGCGGGGTGGCTTTCCGCGCGCACCTGGGCGGTTTCATCGCCGGCCTGCTGCTGGTGCCGCTGTTCCTGGTCGGGAGGCGACGTTGAGCGCGGCGGGCCACGGGGGTCTGCGCCAGGGTCCCGCCGAGTGGGCCCTGCTGATCGGGCTGGTGGCCCTCTGGGGAAGCTCCTTCCTGCTGGTGCGGGTCGCACTCGATGCTTTCACCCCGGTCGCCGTGACCGCGGGCCGTCTGCTGATAGGAGCGGGCGTGCTGTTGCTGGTGCTGCTTCTCACGCAGCGCCGGGTCCCGGCATCGGGGCGCGCCTGGGCGTTCTTCCTGACGATGGCAGTGCTGGGCAATGCGTTGCCCTTCTTCCTCATCGCCTGGGGCCAGGTCGCCATCCCTTCAGGCCTGACGGGGATCCTGATGGCGGTGATGCCGCTGGTGGTGCTCCTGCTGGCCCATTTCTTCGTCGCCGGCGAGCGGCTGACGCGCCGCCGCGGCCTCGGCTTCTTGCTGGGCTTCGTCGGCGTCATCGTGCTGACGGGACCCGACGCTCTGGCGGCCCTGGTCGGGGTCGACGCCGCGCTGCTCAGCCAGCTGGCGGTGCTGACCGCCGCGGTGTGCTATGGGGTCGCGGTCATTGTCGCCCGGCGCGGGCCGCCGCTGAACCCGGTGGTGACGGGAGCGGCGGTCCTGTCCATTGCCAGCGTGCTGGTGGGGACGGTGCTGGTCGCGGGGGGCGCGCTCGGCGGGGCCGAGGCGGTGGTGCATCATCCCCCGAGCCTGTGGCCCGGCCTCGCGCTGGCGGCGCTGGGCGCGCTTTCCACCGGGCTCGCCACTGTCGTGTACTTCGTCCTGGTGGCCCGGGCCGGCCCGACCTTCCTGTCGCTGATCAACTACCTGATCCCGGTCTGGGCCGTGGTGCTTGGCGCGGTGGTGCTGGACGAGCGCCTGCCACCGCGTGCCTTCGCCGCGCTGGGTCTCATCCTCGCCGGCGTCGTTATCGCCCGCTGGCGGCCGCGCCGGGCAGGAGCTGCCGCATGAGGATCGTGGTCGTTGGCGGAGGTTACGCAGGGCTGGCCTGCCTGGCGCGACTCGCCCGGCTGGTGCCCGACGCCGAGCGCCACCTCGTTGATCCTGCCCGCTGGCACTTGCGCCGCACCCTGCTCCACGAAACCCTGCGCCGTCCGCTGGCCGACCTGCGCGCCGGCTTCGGCCCGATCGCGCGGCGCTGGGGGTTCCGCCACCACGCCGCCGAGATCCGTTGGGACCCAGAGCAACTCCGGCGGTGGTCGCAGGACAATACCCTGCGGCTGGGAATGCGGGAGCTCGAGTTCGACGCCCTGGTGCTTGCGACCGGCCTCCCCGGACTGCGCCAGCGACGCTCGCGGAGCCGTACCCCACCGGTGCCGCTGGAGAGCCTGGCTACCGGGCCGGGCGCCAGGGCCTACAAGCGGCTGGCGTCGAGCCCGGGTCCGGTCTGGGTCGTCGGCGCCGGGGCCAGCGGGCTGCAGTGCCTGTTCGAGCTGGCCGCCGCGAGCGACGGTGACACGCCTCTCGGCCTGGTCGAGGCCTCCGAGAGCATTCTGCCCGCGGAGCCCGCCCGGCTGCGGCGGGTGGTCTGGCGCCGGCTCGAGGCGCTCGGCGTCGACGTGCGGCTGGGCACGCGCTTCGAGGGCACGGCGCGTGGCCGTATCCGGCTGCGCGGTCGAGACGGCCCGGAGTCGCTGCCAAGCGAGGGCGTGCTGTTGTGCACGGGGGCCTCCGGCCGGCCTAGTGATGCCGATGCCTCGGGCCGCGTCCTGCATCGCGGCCGGCCCTTGCCCGGGATTTTCGCCGCCGGCGACTGTGCCCGCTGGCGCGATGTGCGATTCGACGCGGCCACGGCGCAGACCGCCGTGCGCAAGGGGCGGCATGTGGCGGAGAGCGTCGTGCAGGTGCTCGCCGGCGAGGAGCCGGAACAGTGGGACGCGCGCCTGCTCGGCTACTTCCTCAGTCTCGGGCCGGGTGACGCCGTGGGCTGGCTGTTCTCGCGCGCGGCCCTCGTGAAGGGGCTGCCGGCCGTCGCGGCGCGCGAGGCCGTGGAGGCCCGCTGGGACCTCCTGCTGGCGGGCGTCGACAGTTTCGGGGCCCTTTGAGCGCTCAGGCTTCCGGGTCGAGGGGCTGAAACGGCGCCTCGAAGTAGCGATGGAAGGGCTGCGGCAGCTCCCGGTAGTCCAGTGCCATCGCGGCCGGCGGCATCGGCTGGCCGTTGTAGGTGTTCCAGAACAGCACCTGTTGTCCTGCGAGGCGGCCCGCCGCCAGGTCGGCGAGCAGGGCGGCGAAGGCCTTGCCGGTATAGGTGCCTTCCAGGCCCACGTCGAAGGCGGCGCGCGCCTCGCGCAAAGCGGCCATGCCCTCCGGCGTGAACCTGGCGTAGCCTGGCCCGATGAACTCGTGCCGCACTTCGAGGCGGGCGGGCTCGAGGGGACGCAGCGGAAAGCGCGGATCGGCCCGGTGCAGCAGCCGTGCCGCGCCGTGGTAGAGCGCCCGGAACCGTGCCGGGCTGGCGATGTCCGCCCGGACCACGCGCACCAGCACCAGCCGCGTCGGCAGCCCCGCTACGGCGAGTCCGAGCGCGAGGCCCGCGGCCGTGCCCATCGTGCCCAGCGCCAGGTAGATCACGTCGGGAGCCGGCAGGCTTCCCGCCCGGACCTGGGCCGCCAGCTCCAGGCCCGCACTCACGAAACCCGCCGCGCCCAGGGACGAGGAGCCGCCGCCGGGTATCCGGCGGGATGCGCGCCCGGCGTCACCGAGCGCGAGCACCCGAGACGCACTGCGGGCTGCTGCCTCGGTGGGACAATGCATATGCCGGGCGCCGGCCCAGCGGCCCAGCAGCAGGTTGCGGCCGACGAAGGAAGAGTTGCTCTGGGGGCCCAGCAGCAGGCGGGCTTCCAGCCCGAGCGCCCCCGCGTAGATTGCAGTGGCCAGCGCGTGGTTCGAGCCGGCGACACCGAAAGTGTGCACGCGCTCGTGGCCGCGCTCGATCGCGTCCGCCAGCAGGAACTCGAGCTTGCGCACCTTGTTGCCGCCATACGGTTCGGCGCAGCGATCGTCGCGCTTCAGCCACAGGCCGGCGCAGCGCTTGCCGGCAAAGGCGGTCTCTGCATGCTGCACCGGCGTCGGCCATTGGCCCAGCGGCCGCCACGGCAGCGCATCCGCCAGGCGCGGGTAGCGCGCGAACAACTCGATCACGACCGGCCGCCCTCGCAATCAGGCGCGCCGGCATCGGCACGCAGCCGGCGCGCCTCGGCCAGCAGGAACTCTTCGTCGAGCGGCGACAGGTCAAAGCGACGGCAGGCTTCCTCCACCGCCGCCGGGTCGTGCCGGCCCTCAGCCGACAGCCAGCGCAATGCGTCCCGCAATCCCTGTCCGGCCGGCTTGGCTCCGTGCTGTTCCATTCCCGTCCCCATGCGCTACGCCGGGACTTCGGCGCGCCTTTTCTTCGGCTATTATCATCGCAGGATTTTCCGGCAAGGCGCAGGAGCGGGAATCAGATGACCGGTACCGAGCATCTCGACGCTTTGCGGCAGGACGCCGCCAGCGCTCCCGTCGTGGTGTTCGTCTCGCGCCTCACGGATGTCCGTGAGCTGCTCCGCCGCCTCGACGAGGTCGAGGTCCAGTACCGGGTCGTGACGATGTCGATGCGCGACGGCGAGGCGAGAACCCGCTTTCACGTGCTGGAGGAATGGACGGGCCACCGCACGCTCCCCCAGATCTTCCTCGACGGCCGTTTCATCGGCGGACCGACCGAGCTGCTCGCTCACCCGCGCCTTGCCGGCAACATCCCCCGCGCCGGCGAGTGGCTTGGCTACGCGGGACTGCTGCCCTTCGTCGCCGCGCTGGCCGGCTTCCTGCTCAGCGACGCGGTGCGCCAGCAGTACTTCGCCCAGCAGTTCCTGGCCTACGGCGCGGTAATCCTGTCCTTCGTGGGCGCCGTTCACTGGGGGCTGGCGCTGGCGAGCGGGCGGCTGCGCATCATGCGGTTGGCGCTGAGCGTCCTGCCTGCGCTGCTGGCGTGGGCGGCGTTGCTGCTGCCGGCCGCGCCGGCCGCCTGGCTCCTGCTGCTCGGTTTCATCGGCCTGCGGGCGTGGGAGGCGAGCGCCCCGGTGGCGGAGACCCTGCCGCCCTGGTACCGCCGGCTGCGCATGCGGTTGACGGGAGGAGTGGGCCTGCTCTTGCTGGTGTTCGCGCTGGCGGCTGGATGAGCGGGCTGTTAGCCTTTAGCGCTACGGCGGCATGGCGCTGCTGCAGTGGAGTACGGCATGTTTGATGCGCTCGCTCCGGGAATGCTCGTCGAGGAGTTCCCTGGTCGCGAGACTCCGCTGGAAATTTTCCCCGAGGGCGCGACGGCCTTCATCGGCGTAGCGCGGCGCGGTCCGGTCGACACCGCCGTCGCCATCCGCAGCCTCGCCGACTATGACCGTATCTTCGGCGTCACCGGGGCCGAGACCCCTCTCGATCGCTGCGTGCAGGACTTCTTCCAGGCCGGCGGCGAGCGTGCCGTCGTGGTCCGCGTGGCGAACGAGGCCCGGCCCTGTACCATCCGGCTGCCGGGGGACGAGGGCGTGCTGCTGCTCGAGGCGCTCAGTCCGGGTGGCTCTGAGTTCCTCCGCGCGTCCGTCGACTACGACCAGATCGCTCCTTCCGATACTTTCGCCTTCAACCTGGTGATCCAGCGCCTGCGCGCGTCGGGTTCGGAGCGCGTGGTGGAGCAGGAGATCTACCCGCGGCTGTCGGTGCAGCCGGGCGCGGAGCGCTACGTGGCCGACGCGCTGATGGAATCCCGCCTGATGCGGGTGCGGGGGGCGACACCGCCGAGCCGGCCACGGGCGACCGTCAGCACGGCGCCCGGTTACCCCGTGAGCTGGGCGGAGGCGGGTGACGACGGCTCGGACGGCCGTGCCGTCACGGACTACGACCTCGTCGGTTCGGCGGCGGCCGGCACCGGCCTGTTCGCGCTGGAGGCTGCCGGGCCGCTGGACTTCGTCTGCCTGCCGCCCGCGCCGGACGGCCGCAGCGCGGGCCCGGCGCTGCTGCTCGCGGCCCTGCGTTATTGCCGGCGGCGACACGCCATGCTGTTGCTCGAGGCGCCGGAGGATGCCAACGACGCTGACCAGGCGCTGGACTGGCTGCGCCGTCTCAACGTGGCCGGAGGGAACGCGCTTGCGGTCTTCCCGCGGCTCGCCGGCGAGGGAAAAATGCGCGCTCGCTCGGCCCTCGGCGCCGTTGCGGGTGCGCTGTCTCGGCAGCCGAGCGATGAGGAGCCCGCGCTCGGCAGCGGCTTTCGTCCCACGCACGAACTGCCCGCCGGACAACGCCGTCGCCTGCTCGCCGCCGGGCTCAACCTGATCGCGCGCGGCGCGGGCGGACGCGTCGTGCTCGCCGGCAACCACACGCTGGCCCCGGCGGATTGTCCCGTGCCCGCATGGCGCAGCCTGTCGGCCCGGCGCCCCGGGCTGATGATCGAGCGGACCCTCCTGCACGGCACCCGCTGGCTGGTATTCGAGCCGCCCGGTCCGGACCTGGCGGCCAGGCTCCGCGCCCAGCTCGGAACATGGTTCGAGTCCTTGCGTTTCTCGGGCCGCCTGGCCGGGGAGTCGGCCGAGGCCTGGTTCGTCGACATCGACGAGGTGGCCGGCCCGGACCGGCGCGCCGGGGTCGAGTTCACCGTCGGCTTTGCGCCGCGCCGTCCGGGCGACTTCATCATCTACCGCGTATTCCAGGGTCTGGACGGCGGACGGCTGGTGCGCCTGTCAGCCGAGCGATGGGCGATCACCCGGCCGCGCCAGCTGGCGCCGACGCCCCCCGGCGTGCTTGCCCCGGGAATCCGAGAGGTCGGGTGAAGGCCGCAGCCGGTCGCGAGTTGTACTTCGCTTACGGCGCCAACGTGCACCCCGGCTGGCTGCGCCGGCGGGTGCCGGAGGCGGAGTTGGTCGGGACGGCCTCGCTGCACGGCTACCGGCTGGCGTTCCGCAAGCGGGGCCGCGACGGCGCTGCGCGTTCCGACGCGTGTCCCAGCGCCGATCCCGGCGCCGCGCTGCCGGGCGCCCTGTATGCCCTCCCGTCGGGTCAGCTGGAGCGGCTCGGCGCCGCCGGGGCGGGTTACCGGGTCGCGGAGGTCGAGCTGGACACGCCCGCCGGGCCTTGCCGGGCCCTGACCTTCATCGCCTCGCCCGGCGCAGTGGCATCCGGGCTGCTGCCCTGGGACTGGTACGTGGCACTGATCCGGCGCGGGGCGGAACTGGTCGGCCTTCCGGCCGGGCACCGCCGGTGGCTGGATGCGGTAGTGGTCCAGGCGGACCCGGACGAGGCGCGCACGCGGGCTGCCCGGGAGGTGCTGGCGGCCGGGCCGTAAGAGTCGACCGGCTAGCCCTGGCGGGTGGGGGCCGTCGCCTCCTCGAGGCGCGCGA
>JASFEC010000046.1:0-11985 GCA_050125045.1 Gammaproteobacteria bacterium
CGTAAACGCGGGGCCGACGCGCAAGGAGCTGATGGCCCGGGAAACCATGGAGCTGGCGCTCGCCGTCGCGCAACGCCACAACGTCGGCACGCTGGACCTGACCGGCGGCTCCCCGGAGATGAACCCGGAGTTCCGCTGGTTCGTCGCCGCCGCGCGGGAGCAGGGCCGGCAGGTCATGGACCGGCTCAATCCGACCATCATGCGCGAGCCCGGCTACGAGTGGGTCGGACCCTTCCTCGCCGAGCAGAGGGTCGAGGTCGTCGCCTCCCTGCCCTGCCACTCCCAGGAGAACGTCGACGCCCAGCGCGGCAACGGCGTGTTCGAGGCTTCCATCAGCGCCCTGCAGGAGCTGAATTCGCTCGGTTACGGGCGGCCCGGCACCGGTCTCGAGCTGAACCTGGTCTACAACCCGCTCGGGCCCTCGCTGCCGCCGCCGCAGGAGGCGCTCGAGGCGGACTACAAGCGCCTGCTGGGGGAGCAGTTCGGCATCGAGTTCAACGCCCTGTTCACCATCACCAATATGCCGATCAAGCGCTTCGGCTCGGTGCTGCTGTCGAAAGGCCAGTACGACGACTACATGGTGCTGCTGAAGAACGCCTACCGCGCCGACAACCTCAAGCACGTGATGTGCCGCAACCTGGTGAGTGTCGACTACCAGGGCTATCTCTACGACTGCGACTTCAACCAGATGCTCGGCCTGCCGCTCGGCGACGGCGGCGAGCGCCCGCACCTGGGCGACCTGCTGGAGCCGCAAAAAAAACTCCCCCGCCGCATCACGGTGGGGGAGCATTGTTACGGCTGCGCCGCCGGCCAGGGATCCAGCTGCGGCGGTGCCCTGAGCTAGCTGCGCGCTAGAAGTAGTAGCCCAGGTTGATATTCAGCCGCGACCGCCACCGGCCGGCGGAATCGCCGTTCAGGCCGATGCCGTCGCCGCCCGCGAACCACATGTTCTTGCCCGCGATCCAGTCGACGTAGGTGTACAGGCCGCCGGCCGAAAAGGCGCAGCCGGTCACGTTCTGGATGGACTCGGAAGAATTGTCCACGCGCGGGTCGATGTAGCTGAGGTTGTTGTAGCAGGTGACGCCGGTGACCGGGCCCCAGTCGAGATCGAAGGAGCGGGCCACGTTGGCCGAGTAGATCGTGCCTTTCGCGGCGACCAGGAACGGGAAGGCAAAGGCCCCGAACTGGACGAAGTCCTCCGAGACGCCGACGGGGTTTTCCGGGTTGAACTCGTAGGCGACACCCTGCAGCTGAAGGTTCCACTTCCCGTAGTTGCCATTCATGTGCGCGGCCACGGCCCAGCGGTCGCCGGTGTCCTCCGTAGTCGCGTTATAGATCTGGCCGGCCTCGAGGCTGAGCCCGAGCTCCGTGTTGCTGCTTTCGCTATGAGTGAGCGTCCGGGCCGCGCGGAAGTTCAGCTGGTTGATCTCCTCGTTCTGCTGGTCGCCGCCAGTAACCAGGTCGAAGGAGTAGCGGTCAGCACGGCTGTGGTTGGAGTATTCCGGGTTCTTGAAGAAGGCGTAGTGGAAGTCCCAGTCGCCCGCTTCCTGCACGAACTTGATGCCCGTGTCGTAGTCGTCCTCGAAGCCCGCGTAGTAAGTAGCGCCGAACCAGAAGCTGTGGGAAGCGTAGGGGAGGATGCCGAAAGGCACCTGGGTGATACCCAGCTCGATGTGCTTGCTGTCATCGAACTCGTAGCCGAACCAGGCATGGTGGATCGCCTGGAAGTCGTTGTAACGCCGCCACTCGGCATCGAGGATCACGTCGCCCACGGTGCCGCGCATGTTGATCCGGAAGAGCTCGAGCTCGAAGTCGCCCAGGCGGTCCTTGTTCTGGTCGGAGTAATCGCGCCAGGCGTAGTTCAGCCGGACGGCCCCGCCGAACTCGATACCGTCGTCGGCGGCCGGAGCGGCGGCGGGCAGCGCCACCAGGCATGCGGCCACGACCGCGGTTAAAGATCGTCCATGTGTCATCGTGTTCCCCATCGTGAGTGAAATCGTCTCCGCCCCGGTCGCCCCGGGGCGCGCGGGCAGGCAGCCCGCACATTTGCTAGAGTGGTTGCTTAACCGCAACAGTCTAGTCCCTTGAACGGGTTATGCAACCCGTTGTTTTGCTTAGCATTTATGGGTGCCCGGGCAACGCCCCCCTGATGCCTGGCAAAGGCCGCGGAAGCGCAATAAAGACACCGTGACGATCCCCTCCTCACGCCTCCCCGCGCCCCTCCTGCTGCTGTTCGGTCTCGTCAACCTGCCGTTGTCGATGCTGATGTCGCCGACGGCGGCGATCCTGCCGAATTTCTACCTCGAGTACAGCGCGGTCACGCTGGCGGGACTCGCCACCGCCACCATCGTCGCGCGGCTGTTCGACGGCCTGACCGACCCGCTGATCGGCTACCTGTCGGATCGCTCCGGCCGCCGCAAGCCCTGGATGGTCCTGGGCGCCCTGGTGGTGGCTGCAGGCACCTGGTGCCTGTTCAATCCGGCCGCCGAGGCGGGGCTGGCCCACCTGCTGGCCTGGTATCTGCTGGTGACGCTGGGCTGGACGCTGGTGGAGATCCCCCATACCGCCATGGCGGCGGAGCTCTCCACCGACTACCACGAGCGCTCCCGCATCGCCCTGTGGCGCCAGTTCCTGGGCTTCGCCGGCGGCATCCTGTTCATGGCCTCGCCGATGATCCTGGTCGGCGGCACGACCGAGTTCAGCCCGGCGGTGATGCGCATGCTGGCGCTGTTCATCATGTTCGCGCTGCCGCTGGCGGTGGCGCTGATGTGCCTGGCCGTCGCCGAGCCGGCCCGCCGCGTGGCCGCGCGCCGGCTGCGCCCCGGCGACCTGTGGCGCGCGCTGCGGGACAATCCGCCGCTGCAGTACTTCCTGCTCACGCAGGTGCTGTTCGGGCTGGCTACGGGCGCCGTGGCGAGCCTCTTCGTGATCTACACCAGCCAGTACCTCGGCCTGCCCGACAAGGTGCCGCACATCGCCCTGCCCATGACCCTGGCCATGGCGCTGGGGATGCCCCTCTGGCTGCAGCTGATGCGCCGGGTCGAAAAGCACCGCGCGTGGGCGCTGGCGGGCGGCGGCATGATCCTGACACTGCTGTTCGTGCCGGGGCTGGAACCCGGCCTGGAATCGCTGCCGGCCATGATGGCGATCATGACCAGCTTCGGCTTCTTCCTGGGCTTGTCGTCCATCGCCCTGCCATCGCTGCTGGCGGATATCGTCGACTACGACGTCTGGCGCAACCGCCATGACCGCGCAGCGATTTTTTTCAGCTTCCAGGCGCTGGTCACCAAGCTGAACCAGGGTGTCGGCGGGGCGATCGCGCTGGCGATCCCGACCCTGTTCGGGTTCACGGCAAAGGGAAGCCTGACGGCGGAGGGAGCGCTCGGACTGAAGCTGGCCTTCGTGGCCTGGCCGTGCGCCCTGCTGCTACCGATGCTGGTACTGGCCTGGCGCTACCCGCTCGGCCGGCGGGCGCACGGCATCCTGGCCCGCAGGATCGCGAGCCGGAGGGTTCTCGGCTAGGCGCGGCGGGCGTGGGCCTGCCGACGACGCCGACGTCCCCGACGACCCAGGCGCGCGTCTTTATCCGCGGCCACGTGCCGGTTCCTGGCGATAGTCTTGCGGGTTTCCATGGCAGCCTCCGTGGCATTCTGGACTCTGGTCGGAGGCGCATACTAGCTGCATACCGGCAATCACAATCTGATCCAGGTCATCTTTCCAGGTGATTGTTTTAAGTAGTTTTCCTGATCGTGAACAGGATCACATTTCGCCGGCCGACACGGCCGTTTCGAGGCCGTTCCAGCCACCGCCGAGCGCCCGGTAGAGGGTGATCATGTTGACCTGCTGCGCCTGGCGCGCGGCGACCGCCGCCAGTTCCGCCGCGAACAGCTCGTTGTCGGCGTACAGCACCTCGAGGAAGTCGGCGGCGCCGGCATCGAAACGCATGCGGGCGAGCCGGCTGTATTCGCGCAGCGCGTCGGCGCGCCGGGCCAGCGCCGCGTAGTTGCCGGCCGTCGCCGTCACGCCGGCCAGGGCGTCGTTGACCTCCTGCAGGGCCTCCAGCACGGTGGCCTCGTACCCGAGCAGGGCTTCCTCGCGCGCCGCCTCGGCCGCCGCCACCTGGGCGTCGACCGCGCCGCCGGTGAACAGCGGGCCCGCGATGGCGGCGCCCGCGCTCCAGCTGCGGGCCGCGCTGTCGGTGAGATCGCCGAGCGCGGCGCTGACCTGCCCGAGGGTGCCCGTCAAAGAGATTTCCGGGAAGTACTGGGCCTTCGCCGCGCCGACGTCCGCGTTGGCGGCCACCAGGTTCTGCTCGGCCTGCAGCACGTCGGGGCGGCGCTCCAGCAGCTCCGACGGCAGCGCTGCAGGCACCGGGGGGATCGCCAGCTCGGCCAGCGCGCGCCCCCGCGGGATCGCCGCGGGCGCCTCGCCGAGCAGGATCGACAGCAGGTTTTCCTGGGTGGCGACCTGTCCCTCGAGCAGCGGGATGGTCGCCGCGGCCTGCTGGTACTGTGACTCGACCTGGGCGACCTCGAGCCTGGACACCATGCCCTCCCGGTGCCGCAGGCGGAAGATCTCCAGCGTCCCTTCGTAATTGGCCGCGGTGGCGCGGGAGATTTCCAGCTGGCGATCGAGCGCAAGCAGGCCGACGTAGGCCGAGGCCACGCTCGCGGCCAGCGACAGCATCACGCCTTGCTGGGCGGCCTGGCTCGCGTAGACGCGCGCCTGGGCGGCTTCCGACTCGCGCCGCACGCGGCCGAACAGGTCCAGTTGCCAGCTGGCGCTCAGCGCCGCCTGGTACTGCGTGCTGTAAGGGTCGGCGCCGGCCGGCAGCAGCAGCTCGCTGGCGCGGCTGCGTTCCGCCCCGATGCCGTAGCCGAGCTGCGGCATCAGGCCCGCGCGCGCGGCCTGCAGTCCCGCGCTGAATCGCTCCACCCGGGCGGCGGCCTGGCGGACGTCGAGGTTCTGCGCCAGCGCGGTCGCGATGAGCTCGTCCAGCACCGGGTCGTCCAGCTGGGTCCACCACTCGGCGTTCGCCAGCTCGGCAGCCTCGGCCGGCATGACGCGCCAGTCTTCCGGCAGCGGCAGCTCGGGCCGCTCGTAGTCCGGGCCGACCGCGCAGGCAGCGAGAAGTGCGGCTGCGCAGGCGACGGCCAGGGCGCGGGTTCCGGCGGCCATCAGGACGCCTCCCCGTCGGGCGCGGCCCGCTCGGCCGCCGGCGCTGCGCCCGGCTTGCCGCGCTCCAGCAGGACGAAGAACAGCGGCACGAAGAAAGAAGCGATCAGGGTCGAGGCCAGCATGCCGCCGATTACGCCGGTGCCGATGGCGTGCAGGCTGTTCGCGCCCGGCCCGGTCGCGAGGGCCATCGGCACGCAACCGAGGATGAAGGCCAGCGACGTCATCACGATCGGGCGCAGCCGCAGCCGGGCGGCCTCCGCGGCCGCGTCTTCCGGCGTCATGCCATTGCGGACGTTCTCCACGGCAAACTCGGTGATCAGGATCGCGTTCTTGGCCGCCAGGCCGATCAGGGTCACCAGGCCCACCTGGAAGTAGACGTCGTTCTCCAGGCCGCGCCCCCAGGTCAGGAGCAGCGCGCCGAAGATGGCGAAGGGCACCGCCAGGAGCACGCCGAACGGCAGCGTCCACTTCTCGTACTGCGCGGCGAGAATCAGGAACACCATGATGATGCCGAAGACGAAGGCGACGGCGGAGGTGCCGCCGGCCTGCTTCTCCTCGTAAGCCTGGCCGGCCCAGGCATAGCCGAAGCCGTCCGGCAGCACTTCCGCGGCGACTTCTTCCATGGCGGCCAGCGCCTGGCCGGAACTGAAGCCGGGCGCGGCGCTGCCCGTGACCTTGGCGGCCGGGAAGCCGTTGAAGCGGCTCAGCAGGGTCGGGCCGGCCGAGTAGCGGCTCTCGGCCACCGCTGCGAGCGGGATGACCTCGCCCTCGCGGGAAGTCAGGTAAATGCTGTCGAGGTCGGCGGGGTCGTCCCGGTAGTCCCCCTCGGCCTGCATGACGACCTGCCAGACGCGGCCGAACTGGGTGAACTGGGACACGAACATGGAGCCGAAGTAGGCCTGCAGGGTACCGTAGACGTCCTGCACCGGCACCCCGAGCAGCTCGGCGCGCGCCCGGTCCACGTCGAGATAGAGCTGCTGCTGGCTGGCCGAGTAGGTGCTGGAGACACCCGCCAGCTCCGGCCGCTGGCGCGCCGCGGCGATGAAGGCCTGGACCGCCCGGGCCAGCTGCTCGGGGCTGCCGCCGCTGCGGTCCTGGAGGTAGAAGTCGAACCCACCCGTCACGCCGAGCCCGGGGACCGCCGGCGGGTTGACCGCGAACGCCAGGCCGGTCTGCACGGCCGCCAGCTCGCGCTGCAGCTCGGCAATCGCGCTGAACGCCGTGTCGCCGGTCGCGGCGCGCTCTTCGAACGGCTTGAGGGCGACGAACAGCGCCGAGGCGTTGGTGCGGGTCTGGCCGTCGATCAGGCTGAAGCCGTCGATCTGCGCGGCGTCGGCGATCGCCGGGTGCTCGAGCAGGATCTCCACCACCCGGTCCGTGGTGGCCGTCGTGCGCTCCAGGCTGGCGGCGTCCGGCAGCATTACGGCGGTGAAGATGTAGCCCTGGTCTTCCTGGGGCACGAAGCTGGAAGGCAGGATGCGAAACAGCCCGACGACCCCGGCGAAGGCGACGAACAGCAGGCCGACGCCGATGGCCCGATGCCGGAGCAGCCAGCGCACGCCCGCAACGTAGATGTCCGTCACCCGGTCGAAGCCCCGCTCGAAGGCCCGGAAGAACCCCTTCTTCTCGCCATGTCCGGGCTTGAGGATCAGGGCCGACAGCGCCGGCGACAGGGTCAGCGCGCCGATGCCGGACAACACCACCGCGATCGCGATGGTGATGGCGAACTGCTTGTACAGGGTGCCGGTCATGCCGCCGAGGAAGGCGACCGGGATGAACACCGCCGCCAGCACCAGCACCAGCGACATCAGCGCATTGGTCAGCTCTCCCATGGCCTCGTGCGCGGCTTCCCGGGGCGACATTCCCTTGGCGGCCATCTTCTGCTCGACGGCCTCCACCACGATGATCGCGTCATCCACGACCAGGCCGATGGCCAGGATCATGCCGAACAGCGTGAGCATGTTGGTGGAGAAGCCCAACCCATAAATGCCGATGTAGGCCCCGACGATCGCCACGGGAACCGCCAGCAAGGGGATGATCGTCGCGCGCAGGCTCTGCAGGAACAGGAACACCACCAGGACCACCAGCACCACCGCTTCGAAGAAGGTATGAATCACCTTCTCGATGGAGGCCGCGGTGAACTCGCTGGTGTCCATCACCACCTTGTATTCCATGCCGTCCGGGAACGCGGCCGACAGTTCCTCGAGCTGCGCGCGCACCAGGTTCGAAGTCTCGAGCGCGTTCGAGCCGGGCTGCTGGTAGACGACCAGCGCCGCCGCGTCGCGCCCGTTGAGCTTGCTGGCGACGAAATAGCTCTGGGCGCCCAGCTCGGCGCGCGCCACGTCCCGCAGGCGCACGATGGCGGCGTCGCCGTCGGGTCCGCCGGTGCGGATGATGATGTCCTCGAACTCCTCGGCCGTCTGCAGCATGCCCTGGCTGGTGATGGGGAAGTTCTGCTGCGAGCCCGGCGGGACCGGGGCCTGGCCGACCTGGCCGACGCCGAAGGCCTGGTTCTGGCCGCGCACGGCGTTGGCCACCTCGGTCGTGGTGACGCCGAGCTGGGCCATGCGGTCGGGCTGGAGCCAGATGCGCATCGCCACCTCGGGCGGCGGGAACACGCTGGCCAGGTTGGCCCCCGGCAGCCGTTTCACGGCGTCCAGCACGTAGAGATTGACGTAGTTGTTCAGGAACAGCGGGTCTAGCGAGCCGTCCTCCGAGTAGAAGCTGACCAGCATCATGAAGCTGGAGGACTTCTTTTCGACCTTCACGCCCTGGCGCGTCACCACCTCCGGCAGCTGCGCCAGCGCCTGGCTGACCCGGTTCTGGGTGTTTACCTGCGCGATGTCGGCATCGGTCCCCGGGGCGAAGGTCACCGTCAGCGTCATGGCGCCCGACGACGAACTGGTCGAGCTCATGTAGATCATGTCGTCGACGCCGTTGACCTGCTGCTCGATCGGCGCCGCCACCGTGTTCGCGATGACCTCGGCGGTCGCGCCGGGGTACAGGGCGGTGACGGTCACCGTCGGCGGCGCCACCTCGGGGTACTGCGCCACCGGCGTCGACTGCAGCGCCACGAAGCCCGCCAGCAGGATGACGATCGAGATGACCGAGGCGAAGACCGGCCGATCGATGAAGACGCGCGGCCCCATGGACTTACTCGCCGGCTGCGGCGTCGGCGGGCAGGGCCGGCACCGGGTTTACCGGCACGCCCGGCGCCAGGCGCTGGAACCCGTCCGTGATCAGCGTCTCGCCGCCGCTGAGTCCCCGCTCGATCAGCCAGTCGTCGCCCACCCAGTCGCCGGCCACCACCGGCCGGAGCTCGGCCGCGCCCTGGTCGTTGACCAGCCAGACCGTGTGGCCGTCCGCCGACTTCAGCACCGCCCGCTGCGGCACCACGACGGCGTTCGGCCGGCGCGCGCCCTTGAGCCGCGCGGTGACGAACATGCCCGGCCGCAGTTCGAGGTCGGGGTTCGGCACCACTGCACGCACCGTGAAAGTGCCGGTGCGGCGGTCGTAGGACGGATCGGCGAAGTCGAGCTCGCCCTCGTGCGAGAACACGCGCCCGCCGGGCAGCACGACCTCGACCTGGTAGCGGTTGTCCTCCGGCGGCAGGTAGAGGCCCGCGCGCTCGCGCTCCTCGCGCCGCGCGGCTTCGTTCTGGGACACGCTGAAGTTCACCCAGATGGGATCCAGCTGGGCGACGTAGGCCAGGTTGGCCGAAGCGCCCTGCGCATTGAGGTACGTCCCCTCCCGCTGTTCCGCGGCGCCCGCCATGCCGGTCACCGGCGAGCGGATCGTGGCGTAGTCGAGGTTGAGCTCGGCCTGGCGCAGGCGCGCACGAGCCGTGTAAACCGCCGCCTCGGCCGCCTGGTACTCGCCCACGGCACGGTCCAGGTCCGCCTGGCTGAGCGCGTCGGCCGCGGCCAGCGGCCGGGTGCGCTCGAGGTTCGCCTCGGCCGTCTTCAGGCGCGCCAGCGAGGCCTCGACCTCGCCCTGGGCCATGTCGAGCTGGGCCTCGAAAGGCTTCCGATCCATCTGGAACATCACCTCGCCGGCCTCGACCAGGCCGCCTTCGCGGTATTTGATCTCCTCCAGGAAACCCGAGACACGCGCCACGACCTCGACCTGGCGCGAGCTCTCGGTCTGCGCGACTCGCGAAATGACGACGGGGATAGTACGGGCCTCGACCTGCTGCACCACCACCGGGACCGGCGCTCTCTGGGCGGGCGCTGCCTGCTGCTCGCAGGCAGCAAGACCGAAAGTGAGAAGGACGCAGCAAACCGGCGCCACAATGGCGCGCCGCCCCTCACAACCCTGCGGAACTTGCGATTTCATTGGGCTTCCCCCGACTGGAGCAGGCATCATGCCGCACGCGTGGGAACGGCTCAATTCCAGCCCCTCCCGTTTTGGGCTCAGCAGGCCTCAGCTTCTGAAGTGTTCCAGCGCCACGCGGCCGATCGCCGGCAGCCTGAAACTCAGCACGTGGCGCTGCCAGAACAGCTCGCGCTTGTCGCACACCGTGCTGTTGCTGAAACGGGAGATCTCGCCGTGCAGGCGCTCGGCGTCCGCCGGGTTCATCAGGCCGCCGTGCCGGTCCCTGAGCCGGGCTCGCAGGCGCCGCGCTTCTGCGATGCCGTCCGCCACGGCGCGCGCCTGGCGCGGGGAGATGTAGCCGTAGCGGCGCTTGAGTTCGTTCAGCCGCTCGGCGGCGTCGTAAGTGGCGTCGACCAGCTCGGCGCGGGTCATCCACTCGGTCTCGTAGTTGAGGATGTGCTCCCAGCTGGGCTGCACCAGCAGCTGCCGGTGCTCTTCCAGCGTGTGTGCCAGCTTGCGGTAGCCGAACCGCTCGGGCTCCTCGAAGATCCGGCTGCCGGGATCGAGGAAGGGCCCCATGGGCGAGACGAAGCACTGCAGGCGCTTGTCGCCGAAGCTGAAGAGATGCTCGCAGTAGTCGACCGTCTCCATCACCGAGGCATGGGTCTGCCGCGGTAGTCCGATCATGTAAAAAATGTCGATGCGGCGGCAGCCCGTCTGCAACGCCTCGCGCAGGAAAGCTTCCATGGCGGCGTTGTCGTAGCCGCCCTCGCCCTCCATGGCGAGCCGCACGGCGTGGTCGTGGCTTTCCGGGCTGATCTCGAAGCTCCAGTCGGACAGCCGCTCGTCGATGTGGCGCACGAAGCCCATGGGGGGAATGTCGAAGAACTCGAAGCAGATGCCGTTGCTGACGCCGGCCGCGGCGATCTCGTCGATCACGGCCCAGGCATAGTCCTCGCCGCCCTGCAGCAGGTCGCCCGGAATCACGATGGGGCCGCGCGAGAAACGCCCGATGGCAGCCACGTTCGCCGCCAGGTTGGCCGGGCTGCGGAACACGGGCCGGCGGCGCAACGTGAGGTGCGTGCAAGTCGTGGCCGAGCTGCCGCAGGTCACGCACTCGTAGGCGCAGCCCTTCAGTGGCAGCACCATGGTGGTGGGGTTGCGCAACCACCCGTTGAACGGCAACACGCTGCGGAAGTCGCGGTAGCGCAGGGCCATCTCGATCAGCAGCTCGGGACGGACGTCGACATAGTCCAGCGTCGGCGGGATGTAGCTGAGGGAATTCACGCGAACCTCGCCGTCCTGGCGCCACGTGAGGTTGGGCACTGACGCGAGATCGCCGCCGTCGCGCAGGATGCCGAGCAGCAGCTGCAGCGGCGGCTCGGTGCTGTCGCCGCGCAGGACGAAATCGATCTCCGGGTAGTCCATGAGCTCGCGATGGAAATAGGTCGCGGACAGGCCGCCGAGAATCACGGGGACCCCGGGATGAACCCGCTTGGCCAGGCGGGCGATCTCGATCGCGCCGTGGCAGTGCGGCATCCAGTGCAGGTCGATCCCGATGGCTCGTGGCCGCTGCCGGGCCAGGAACTCCCGGACGTCGAAGCGCCGATCGGTCAGCATGCGCAGCGCGAGGTTCACGATGCGCACCTCGTGACCATGCTGCTGCAGGTAGCCGGCAATGGTCAGGAATCCGATCGGGTACAGCTCGAAGACGACCGAGGACGGCACCATGTCGCTGACCGGGCCGTAGAGGATCGATTTCTCCCGAAAGTCGTAGACGCTCGGGGGATGCAGCAGCAGCAGGTCGACCGGCTTGTCGGCCATGCCGGGGAACCCTAGCGGGTCCCGTCGCGATATGGCTCGATCTGGGCTCCGTCCTCGAGGGCGTCGTCCGGGTGGACCACGACGCGGTCGCCCGCGCTCACGCCGTCGAGCACCTCGGTCAGGAGCCCGCTGCTCTGGCCGGTCCTGATCGCAGTCAGGCGGGCCCGGCCGCCGTCGACCAGGAAGGCGGCCCAGCCGTCGCCGCGGCGGAACAGGGCGCCCGCCGGCACCGTAAGCGCGTCGGACCGCTCCCAGGTAATGAACTTCGCCTCGACGCGGTAGCCGTCGCCGAGGCGCCGCCAGGTATCGGGCGGGGACACGAAGTCGACGATCACCAGCACGCGCTGCTCCTCGACGCCGAGGGCGCTGATCTTGGTGAAGCCAGTGGGCTCGATAGTGCGCACGACGCCCTCCAGCGCCTCCTCGCCGCCCCAACGCTCGAACAGCACCCGGCCGCCGATTTCGATGCGCACGGCATCCCGCGACAACACCTCCACCTCCACTTCCAGCGCCTGCGCATCGCCGACTTCCAGCAGCGGCTGCCCGGCCGACACCACGCCGGCGCTCTCCTGCAGGCGCTTCAGCAGGCGGCCGTCCACCGGCGAGGCGAGCTGGATCGGCTCCACCGCGTCACCGCGCGTCACGGCGCCGGCATAGCGCAGCGCCGCC
>JASFEC010000047.1:0-11966 GCA_050125045.1 Gammaproteobacteria bacterium
GCCTTTCTCCGATGCGAGGCGCTGCGCCTTATCCAGTCCGACCTGCGAGCGGTCGATCGCCGTGACCCGGAAGCCGAGGCCGGCCAGGAAGACCGCATTGCGGCCCTCGCCTTCCGCCAGGCTCAGAACCTCGCCCGGCGGCAGCTCCACGGCGTGCTCCTCCAGGAAGCGGTTGGGCTCCGTGCCGTAGATGTAGTCCTCGGCGCTGTATTTCTCGTCCCACATGCCGGCTCATCCCTTCACCCGGGCGAACACCCCGCCCAATCCTACTTGAAGCGTCCGTCCGCGCGGCAGTCCCGGGCCCGCGCGGCTGCGGTCTCCAGCCAGCCGGAGCGGATCTTTCCCTCGGCCTCGAAGGCCGGCACGTAGGGCTTGATGTCGAGCAAGGGCGTGCCGTCGAGCATATCGATCCCGCGGATGTGCAGCAGGCCGTCCTCGATGCGCTCCAGCCGCACGACCGACAGCCCGATCGGGTTCGGCCGGCGCGGGGCCCGCGTCGCGAACACTCCGCGCAACTCGGTGTCGAGGTAGGGGACGACGTGCAGGTCGTAACCGCGGCTGCGGTCGAAATGGAACAGCAGCACGAGATGCGAAAAGCCCTCCAGGTCCTTCAGCCCGGCGCGATAGGGCTCGAACACCTCGACCGTGCCGGCGACCTCGGCGCCGCCGGCAGGCTGGACGGGTGTTTCCTCCGGCGCCTGGAACGGGCTGTGAATGATGCCGATGGGCGTGAACTCGGGCACGGGGAACCTCCTTCTCGGCAGAGTCTAGCCGCCGCCGGGCCAGGCGTTAATGCGACGCAGAAAGGAACGCGCCATTTCGCCGCGAAAGCTGCTGATGCTCTGGAAGCTGGGGCCGCCGACGAAGAGGGCATACACGACAGGCTCTGCGTCGGGTCGCTCGACCCAGCCGACCAGCCACCCTTCGAACGGGCCATCCAGGCCGACGCCGGAGACCGGGCCTGACCCCGTCTTGCCGTGCAGACGGAAGCCTTTCGACTCCTCCAGCAGGCTGACTTCTGACAGGGCCGCGACCGTCTCCGGGCGTACCGTCAGCTCGCCCCGGACGAGCCGCCCGAGGAACGCCACCTGCTCGCGCGGGGAGATAGCGAGCGGCCCGACGAGCCAGAAGACATCGTTGTCGTCGGGCGCCAGCGCGTTGCCGTAGCCGAACGCAGCCAGCGTCTCCCGGTAACGCGCGCCTCCGACCTCGAGCGCCATATCCTGGAAGTACCAGACCGTCGAGCGGCGGAAGGCCTGGGCGAGGGTCTGGTCCTCCCGCCACGCGTCGGACCACCAGGGTTGCGCGGGCCTTCGATCGGGATCCCGCCGCCGGAGATCACCGATGGACCCGGCGACCCTGGTTTCGAGCGCGATCAGCAGGTTCGGGATCTTGAAGGTGGAGTAGGGCGCGTGGCGCTCGTCGATTCGTTCGGGCGCCCAGGCGTACGCGCGGCCTTCCTCGAGGTCGAGGGCGTAAAAGATCGCATCGCGCCCGTCGAGCTCCGCCATGATGCCCGGAGCCTCCCTGTCCGCGAGATCCGTGGCCTCCTGGCCGATCGCGAGCAGCGGGGCCGAGAAGAACAGCACTATTGTCGGCATCAGCCGCATCAGGCACCCCCCATGGCTGTCCCGGACAGCTCGCTCATGCAAAGCAGCAGCGCCTCGTGTCGGCGCGTGCGCTCCGGATCAGGGTCAGCGACCGAAGGCACCGCCTCCAGCGCCGCCACATATTCTCCCGGGAAGCCGTGATGGCGCGCGCCGGTAGTGACCAGCCGCTTGTACCAGTGGTAGGGCTGGAGCGCAGGAGCAACATGCGTGGCTGCCGCAAGATAAACGAAACCGGGAATTTCGGTCCCGCCGAGCGACACCTCGATGACGGCCTCTTCATAGCCCCGGCCCAGCCCCTCGGCGGCGTCGAGCCGAGCCTTCTCCCCCGGGAGCAGCGTGTAGACGGCCGCGTAAGCCAGGCGCCCCGGCCCGGCTTTTACCAGGTTGCACTTGGCCGAGCCGTCCTGGCCGCGCTTGTGAAACTGGGTGGCGTATCCCGGCAGCGCCACGGTCGCGACCAGCTCGGCCGACGGCACCCTGTTCGTCAGCCGAACGGGATGAAGGTTCGAGCCATAGGCCAGGTAGTAAAGTCGCGTGGGTCCATTCATGGAGACGAGGGTACGAGAGATATCGGGCAACATCACGTTGTGTATAACTTATCCCCAGCCTGGCAGAGGGGTGGCGGAACGAGCCATGGCTACTAGGCTTTGGTTACATGCACCCAGGGCCGAGCCCTGGACAGAACCGGTCCCCGGTGAACTCCGGGGGAGGAGAGAGACATGACTGATCGAGACATTTATGACCTTTTCATGGACGCCCTGGACGTCACCAACCGCGCGCTCGAGGCGCACCGCGACTCGGGCTTCATGAAAAACCTGGTCGCCGCTTGGGACAAGTTCCTGGACGGCCACAAGGCCGGTGTTGCGATCTACGACTCGGACCCGGATCAGCCCTTCGATTACTTCACGATCCGCTATCTCAACAAGAAGTTCGAGATCCTTTCCCGCGGCAAGTCCGAGCACGACACCGAGTGGAAGGTCTCGCGCGACTACCTGCAGTCCATCGTGGACAACCCGCAGGAATACATCGAGCATCCGTCCAAGCTCGACCTGGACTGGCTGAAGGACCGGCTGCCGGACGCGGCATCCGACTTCTTCAAGAAGGCCGGCTGAGGCGACTCAGCGCGAGTGCTTGCGAGGCCGGCCGTAGAGCACCCGCAGCTCGTCCTTCGCCTGTTCGAGCACCTCCCGCTGTTCCTGCGGGAGGTGCTCGCCCGCGCGATTGATGTAGAAAGTCAGCATCGACATGGCCGAGGCGAACGGCGTGGTCTTGCGCTGCTCGCTGGCCTCCGCGGATCGTTTGAGTGAGTGCGCGATCTTCCGCGGATCGTCCCAGGTAAACACGCCGGGCTCGAGGTCCAGCGCGTGGCTGGTCTCGGTCACCTGCTGTGACCAGCGCTGCGCTTGCTTTGCGGCCACCGCCCCCCCTTGCCAGTCCGGATCTGAAGCCCGGCGCTAGTGGCTGCGAGACTTCTGGGCGATGTCCGCCATCGCCAGGATCACCCCGATGGTAAAGAGCATATAACCAAGCAGCCGCGCTTCGCCGAACGCGATTCCCGCGATCACGAAAGCGAAGGCCAGCCCGGCCATGGGCGTCAGCTTCTTCTGCTCTTCCCCACGGCCCAGCAGGAATACCATGAACAGCAGGGCCACGAGCACGGCAATGCCTATGGCAAGGTAGGTAGTACTCATTTCATTTCTCCGACCAGACGGCGAGCTCGTTGCCGCTGGGATCCTGGAACTGGAAACGCCGGCCGCCGGGAAACTCGAACGGCTCCATCGTAATCCGGCCGCCGGCCTCGAGGACGCTCGCGAGTGAGCGCTGCAGATCCACGGAGTACAGGATCGCGAGCGTCCCGCCGGTGCTCACTTCCGCCGCGAGGCGGAGTCCGCCGGCTTCCCCGCCCTGCTTCCGGATGCCCGCATACTCCGGGCCGTAGTCGTTGAACTCCCAGCCGAAGGCCGCGGCGTAAAAGGCCTTGGCCTGCGCCATGTCGGTAACGCAGAACTCAACATAGTCGATGGCATGGTGAACGTGCATCGCGGCGGCCATGATTGAATCAAATCCCGCCCGTAGCGCGGGTCACGCGTATGTACTGCGCCTCCACGGCCGGCTCCGGCTCGCCGTCCGGCGGGATGTTGTACATCGACAAGGAGAAGCCCCGACCTTCCGGCTCAATGATGATTTCCCAGCCCCAATCCGGGCCAGGAGGGGCGGCGTAGTTGCCCCGGACGGCGACGACGCCGGTCGGATCGACGCTGCCATGGCAGCTCATGAAGTCGTGGCGCATATGCCAGGAATCAAACCACACAGCCTTGACCGCGTTGCTGGCCGGGTCCTCGCCAATGACCAGGCGGCCCGTCTGCGGGCTGCCGTCGAACGACCAGGCGTACTCCAGCTCGCTGAACTGGTCGTGGCCGAACGACCGGATCGTGGCGAGCGAGGTCGACTCGCGTGCGGGGTCCTTGGGCGACAGCCAGAGACGCATAGTCGCGCGCCAGTCGCCGGCCAGATCCTGCAGTACCTTGATCGCAGCCATGGCTCCTCCCTTGGGTGAGACTAGTCCAATACGCTACGTCCTGCTTCAATCGCTCACACTATAGACCCGCCATTTCTCCGGCACGCCCTTGAGCTCATGTTCGCCCCGGTCTGCGAAACTGAACCCGGAGCCGCCCGAAAGTTCACGGACGGTGGAGGACACAACGGTTTCGCCCGCGCCGGCGAGTCCCATGATCCGCGCCGCAACATGCACCGCCATGCCGGCCAGGCGCGTGCCGACCAGCTCGCATTCCCCGGTATGCACGCCGGCCCGCAGCTGCACGCCCAGCCCCTCGATCGCACGACCCGCAGCGCGCGCCGCCTCGATGGCGTAGGCCGGCGACTCGAAGCGCACGAAGAAACCGTCGCCGGCGGTGTCCACCTCGGTGCCGTTGAACCGCGAGATCTCGCGGCGAACGCGCTGCCTGAACTCCTCCAGCAGGTTGCGCCAGGCCGCATCACCCATCTGCCCGGCCAGCGCCGTGGAGTCGACGATGTCGACGAACAGCAGCGTCGCGAGGACGCGGCGAGCTTCCGCGCGCTGCCGGCGCTCGCGCTTGCTGGCGTCGATGCGCATGATCGAGGCGACGCTCCGTGCAGCTATTTCGCCCTCGGCATTGCGCAGCGTGGCCTCGGCCAGGTAGAGGTTGGTGGCTGCCTCGCAGGTGCTGACCTCCGCGTGAAGCTCCCGCCCGTCGGCGGGCACCTGACGCAGGAAAGTGGTCGCGCTGCCGAGCATCACGGTCGTGCTGCCCGGCCGATGCCGGCTGACGACGCCCGAGAAGATCGCGATATTGGCCAGCGCCCCGATGGCCTGCGCCGAGACCTGGCGGCCGAAAGCGCAGAACCACCCGCTGGCCGGCATGGACAGCGAGGCCCGGTTCTCCTCGATATCGTGCAGTGAGATGCCGTAGAGGGAAGCGATCGGCATGCGAATCCGACCGTCCTTGAACTGGCGCATGATCTCCACACCGTCCTCGCGCTCCATGAGCTCGAGCACAGGGCTCACCGCCACCTTGCGCAAGTAGGGGTCCGGAGTGTCGTAAACGGGCTCCTCGACTGGCGGCATCTTTTCCGGCGGCGGCGGGCTGGGCGGGTTGATGGGCACCACGGCACCGTGCAGCGAGCCCTGGGCCACGTGGCGTCCCTCCGAGTCCTCGACCTGCACGACCGCGTTGACGAACAGGTTGCTGCTGCTCACGACACGGGCGCGGCACAGCAGGTTGCCGCGGCCCGGCCAGGCGGGCCGGAAGGGGTCGAAGCCAAGACGCAGCGGCAGCACGTCGTACCCGGACGGCAGCGCCGTGTTGCAGGCGCCCTCGAGGGCCGCAATCATCGGGGCGCTGATCTCCATCTGCCCGATGCCCGCGATGCTGGCGTCATTGGCGGGCATGGCGAGGGTGACGGTGCCGGCCGCCACATGGGTGAGCCGGTAGCCGAACAGCCGCGCCATCGGGGTCGCCGGCAGGAGGCCGCGGCTGTAGGCGCGGCAGCGGTCGATGCCGCTCATGGAACCGACCCAGGGTTGCGGCGTCAGGCCACGGACTGGTTCGTCTGGAATCATGTGCCGTCCCCTCCGACGCGTCAGCGGCGACCCGTGACACTGTACACCAGCGGCACGTCCTGCCCGCCGTGCTCAAGGTAGAACCGGCCCGGCTCCCGCTCTACCAGTCCGGGGAAACAATCGTAGGGACTGAAGGGGAACTCGTTCAGGCGCTCGATCCGGATACCCGCGCCCACCAGCGCGTTCACCACGCTGGAGAACGGATGTGCCCAGGTGGCGAGGCGCGCGACCACATCGGCCCCGTTCTCGGTGTAGGTCCCTTCCTCGTCGATGTCCGGCTCGGAACGAGTGAAGTAGGAATAGCCCGCGAGCAGATCGTAGATCGGGTGGAATTCCGCCATGTAGAAAGTGCCGCCGGGCGCGAGATTCTCCGCCACGATTCCCGCCCAGCGCGGCAGGTCCGGCAGCCAGCAGACCGCGCCGTAGGACGTGAACACGATGTCGTAGGGCGCGGCCTCAGCGCGGCGAAAGCCGTACACGTCCGAGCAGACGAATTCGGCTTCGAGGCCCGCCTGCGTCGCGAGCTCGCGCGCGAGCCGGATCGATTCCGGCGACAGGTCCACGCCGGTGCAGGTCGCGCCCCGGCGCACCCATGACAGGGTGTCCAGCCCGAAGTGGCACTGCAGGTGCAGCAGGCGCTTGCCACTCACGCGGGTGAGCTCGGCCAGCTCGATCTCCCGCAGCGACGTGTTGCCGGCCAGGAAGCCCGGCACATCGTAGAAGCGGGACTCGAAGTGCGTCTTCGCCCGGAGGTCCCAGCCGACGCGATTCGTGTCGAGGTAAGCATCAGGCGAATCAGGCATGACGGCTCTCAATCAACGCGTGGCTCCTGCGAGGCGGAAATCCGGCGCCAGCGCTGCTCGAGCACGATCATCGTCACCGCGTACACCGCCACGATGAAGAAAGGGATCGCGACGAAACGCCAGTTCGGCAGCAGGTACCACAGGACGACGATGCCCGCGGTCCTGGTGATGGCATGGAATATCCCGGCCCAGTGGCCTATCAACCACGCCGTCGGCAGCCACATGAGACCGGTCAGGATGCCGACCGAAAGCGGCAGCGAAGTCGGCTCTAGGATAAAGAAGGGGATGGCGATCGCGTAGACCAGCAGCGCGCTCGCCACGGCGAGAAAGAACAGCGTGTCGAAGGTGTTCTTGCGTTGCTCGGCGCGGGGTACGTGCTCTCCTGTGACCCTCATCAGGGCGAGGCCCAGGTAGACGATGCTGCCCGTGGCGATGAACAGCGTCATGGCCGCCCACCAGGTGGACAGGAAAATGCCGGCCACGCCGACGATCGCCCAGGCGATGGTGCCGGCCAGCGGGAAAGCCAGGAAGCGGCGGGCGCGGAATTCATAGAGCTGTTGCTCGAGGTTGGTGGTGTCGAACTGCATCATGCCTGCTCGTATTGATCGGGTTGGGTAAGCTCCAGCTTGCGCCCGGCGAAACCACTGAACAGCGCGCCATGCCCGCATGGCACTCCTCGGTGATCAGGTGCTCGTTGGCGAAGATCAAGAGATACATGTCGGCGATCATGGCCGCCAGCGGTCGTCGCTCCCACGCTCGCCGGTTCACATCGCCTCATCGGGTTCGACCGGGGTGCAAGAGCACAGGCTCTTCGTGGGCGGGACGACCTCGTCCAGCGGACGACGAATGGACATTGGCATGCGCGGCGCCTTGCCGAAGCGCACGACCAGGTCCGGCCGGCGGTCCGGGATCCCGAGCCAGTCGGCAAAGGCCGGCCGCACCGCAGAAACTTCGACCGGCATATTCAGGTGCGCATGGCGGATGCCCAGGGCGGTCGCCTGCAGGGCGAAGTGCTCGAAGCTACGCCCGACCCGGATCCAGCCCTCGGGATCTTCCTGCCCGGCCACGAACACAGCGAGTCCTGCCGAGGACCGCAGCTGCTCCGCATATTTCCTGTTCTCCGGACCCTTGCGGAACACCAGGCCGAAGACCAGCGGACCCAGCCAGCTCGGCGCACTCGGATTGCCGGAGCACGTGCCCAGCAGGCCGTCGCCGCTCTCCAGGGCTGCAGCCGGATTGAAGCGGATCCACGACTTCAACTCGCGCACGAAGGCGGGGTCGTCCATCTGCGCGGTGTTGCCGGCCTGGATGAACTCGAGCGCCTGCTCCAGCCGGTCGCGCCCTGTGATGAACAGCACGTCGACGCCGGGCAATGCGGCGGCCTCGGCCAGGCATCGCAACTCGTCGGCCGACAGCGCGTGCCCGTCGTACTCCGAGCGGGTCGACTGGCGCGCGGGAATGGCTGCGCAGAGCTCGATGTTACTCCGGGGGCCGCGGCCCAGGACGATGCGGATGACGGGCCCTGCATCGCCGTCGTTTAGGAGTTCCAGCTTGCCGGGCCGCCCGCTGGCGGCTGCGGCGATGAGCAGGTTCTCGGCCGCGCACCCGAGCGAGACAAAAAGGTGGTGGTCGTCGGGATCGACCGCCGGCGTCCGGCGCGAGAAATCCGGCAGGATATCGATCGTGTCGGCGTCCAGTCGGAACTTCCAGGGCTGGGTGTTGTGCGAGTTCGGCGCCAGCGTGGCAAAGCGCACGAAGTCCCGCAGCTCCGGCTGAGCCGGCAACGGGGCGCGCAGCATGCGCACGGCCTCGTCGTAGTTGCTCATGCCGACATTTGGCACGCTCATGTCCTCTGGTACAACCCCGGCCATCCCTGGCCGGAGCGCCTGCTGGAAAAGCCGGTTCCTCGTCCCATGCAGGCCTCTTCACCGCCGCTTGTGCTTCATGACCGAGTTGACGAAGCGGCCGAACTCGCGGTCCTTCCTGCGCCGCTCCACATACGACGAGTCGTGATACTCGGTCTCCTTCCTTAGCTTAACGTAGCTCTGGTAGCGCTCCGCACTGAGGCTGCCGCTCTCGATCGCGGCGCGCACGGCGCAACCGGGCTCCCTCGCATGGGTGCAGTCGGCGAAGCGGCAGGCGCTGGCCAGCTCATGGATGTCGGCGAAGCTGCTGTCGAGTCCCTCGCGGGCGCCCAGCAGGCCCAACTCCCGCATTCCGGGCGTGTCGATGAGCAGCGTCCCGTCATCCAGCACGAGAAGTTGTCGGCGCGAGGTCGTGTGCGTGCCTTCGCCCGTCGCGCTGACCGCGCTCGTGTCGAGCGCCTCTCGACCCAGCAGCCGGTTGATGAGCGTGCTCTTGCCCACGCCCGAGGAGCCAATGAGGCAATAGGTCTCGCCGGGGGCGAGAAGGGCGAGGACCTGGTCCAGCCCGTCGCCGGTAGCCGTGCTGACGGGGATGATCGGCGCCTCGACCCCCGTGCCCATGATGGCCGCGACCAGTCCCTCGACCTCGATCGGGCTCGCCAGGTCGGTCTTGCTGATCAGGATGACGGGCTCGATGCCGCCTTCGCGGCACACCACGAGGTAGCGCTCCAGGCGGCGCACATTGAAGTCGTACTGGCAGGACTGGACGATGAACGCGGTGTCGATGTTGGCGGCGATCATCTGGAATTCCACGGTCTTGCCCGGTGCCTTGCGGCGCAGGTACGACCTGCGGGGCAATACGGCGTGGATGATCGCAAGCTCCGGTCCCGCACGCTCGATGCAGACCCAGTCGCCGACGCAGGGCAGGTCCGGGCCGGCTTCGACCGTGTAGCGCAAGCGGCCGGCGAGCGTCGCCGGCGTCTCGCCATGCTCGTCGCGCACGACGAAGGCGTCCCGGTCGACGGCCGTCACCCGGGCGATCGCATATCCCGGCGCCAGCGAGCCTACCGACGCCGTGAACCAGTCGGTGAAGCCGAGAGCGCGCAAGTCCATCCGTTCTCTCCGGACGATGGATCAGCCTGTAAGGCTCTTCACAGCCGCCGCGACTGAACCAGCCGCAGGGCCTCCTCGAGCACCGGGTCCGCGCCGCTCGTGACCAGCGGGAACGCCAGCGATTCGTCGGGAACCACGCCGCGCAGTGCCTCGTCGCCGTTCGGCCTGACGAAGTAGGCCTTGGGATAAGTGACGGCAATGCCGGTCTCGGGCAGGGAGAAACGGGCCGACGATGCGTAGCTCGTCGGCAGGTCCGCGGTCTCCTCGCCGAGCAGGGTGCCGAAGCCGTAGTCCTGGATGATGGCGGCAACCGTGGTGGCGTTCGAATAGCTATGGCGGTTGACCAGGGCCCAGACCCGGCCGGAGAACCCCGCGTCGCGCGGGGCGACTTCCGGGATCTCGAAGTCGAAGGTCTCGCCGTCCTCGTGCCGCTGCATCGCCGCGAGCATCTGCTCGGAGATGCCGCCGGGATACTGCTCAGCCAGCCCGGCGAGGACCTCGCGCGTCGCTGCGCTGGCCTTCACGACGAACCGCGATGCGAAGCGGAACGGCTCGTCGGCGAACCACGCGATCATCGGGTCGCTGAACGAGTTGTCGCCGCCCGGGTTGTTGCGCAGGTCGATGATGAGGTCCGCAGCGTCCGCGGCAATGAACTGCGCAAAGGCCTCGTCGATAAAGGCCTCGAAGGTCTCCAGCGTCTCGCCCTCGCCGGCCGCATAGAAAGGCCCGGGACGCAGGTACGCGACGCCGTCTCCGAGCAGCTCGGCCTTGCGGCTATGCTGCGCCCGCTCCCGGTCGCCTTTCTGCTCCTCGACGGGGATGAGCGGGACCGCATCCACGGTAACCGCGATTTCGGCTCCGCGGGGTGACCGCACGACCACGTCGAAGGTCTCGACCTGCCCCTCCGCCAGCCAGACCAGGCGGGGGAACATTGCCTCCAGCTGCGCATGGACCATGTAAGGGCGCTCGGCGGACACGTAACGACCGACATGGTCGAGCCAGTCGGGAGCCGTCCGGCCGTTGATTGCGAGAAGCTCGGAGCCGGGGGCGAGGGCGGGATCGGTCGAGTAGTTGTGCGTGATGAACACGCGCCCCTCGATGACCCGGATGTCCAGCGGAAGCAGCGTGCCGCCGGACGTCGCGTAGTTGAAATAGTCCGGGACGGGAAAATCGATCTTCGCGTGCCCGACCTGGCCGAAGGCGAGGAAGGGAATAAAAAGCCTGGCCACCTCGAGCCGGCTCATCGGTCCGTCGATCGAGCCCATGAGCTCCTGGTAATAGCGTTCGTACGCCTCGCGCGAGCGGTAGACATAGAGATCGACGTGGGCTGCGCGGAGCGTCTCGTACAGGTAGCGGAAGTCGGCCTGGACGGCTTCCGGGGAGAACCGGTCCTCAGCCGGCTGCTCGACCACCTCGGCCGCGACAGCGGGTGTCCCCGCACTGACCAGAAGGACCAGGGACGCCAGCAGCGCCGGCGAGCGAAATCGAGTCATGTTCAGCAGACCTGTTGACCAAGAATGAATTCGACCGCGGCCTCGACGTGGATGGCCGTGGTGTCGAAGACGGGCAGGGGGGAGTCCGCAGCATTCACGAGCAGCCCGATCTCGGTGCAGCCCAGGATCACCGCTTCGGCACCCTGGGCGGCGAGGCCTTCGATGATTTCAACGTAGGCGGCCCGGGACGCATCCGTCACGATCCCGCGGCAAAGCTCCTCGAAGATCACCCGGTGCACGAGGACGCGCTCCTCGGCCGCCGGCACCACCAGCTCGATGCCGCAGCGCTGTTGCAGCCGCTCGCGCCAGAACGGCTGTTCCATGGTGTAGCGCGTGCCCAGCAAACCCGCGCGACGAATGCCGGCGGCCTGCAGCGCCGCGCCGGTGACGTCCACGATATGGATCAGGGGGATATCCACGGTTTCTTCGATGGCGGGCGCCACAGCGTGCATGGTGTTGGTGCAGACCACAAGCGCCTCGGCTCCGGCCTGCGCCAGTCCGCGCGCTGCCTGCGCCAGCAGCGCGCCGGCCGCCGCCCAATTGTCCTCTTCCTGGAGTTCTGCAATCTTGGCGAAATCGACGCTGTGGAGCAGCAGCGGCGCCGAGTGCAGGCCGCCCATGCGCGCGGCGACCGCGGTGTTGAGCTGCCGATAGTACTCCACGGTAGATTCCCAGCTCATCCCGCCCAGCAGCCCGAGATATCGCATATCGATGTGCCTCCAGGTCGCCCGGCTCAGGATTGCTGCGAGCTGGACCGCAGCTCGAGGTCGCCATAGAGGAAGGCGGCGGTGGCGCCGCCGTCCATCAGGATGTCGCTGCCGGTGAGGAACGCCCCGTCCTGGCCGAGTAAGAGGGCCGCGACCGTGGCTACTTCGTCCGCTGTGCCGGCGCGACCCGCCGGGCAGGCCTCGATCATCTGCCGGTAGCCGTCGCCATGCGGACCCGACAGTTCGGCGCGGGAGAGCGGCGTCATGACGATG
>JASFEC010000048.1:0-11703 GCA_050125045.1 Gammaproteobacteria bacterium
GTCCCCGGCTGCGCGGAGCAAGAGAAAGGGCCGGGAGGCGCACGCCTCCCGGCCCGTTTTCTTCTCTGCAGCCTCCCACGCTCTCGGGGAGAGGAGCGGGTCCGCGGAGCGCCCGCTCAGGCCGACAGCAGCGGTGCGATCACCAGGCTGACGATGGCCATCACGTTGATGAGAATGTTCATCGACGGGCCCGACGTGTCCTTCAGCGGATCGCCGACGGTGTCGCCCACCACATTGGCCTTGTGGGTGTCCGAACCCTTGCCGCCGTAGTTTCCTTTCTCGACGTGCTTCTTGGCGTTGTCCCAGGCGCCGCCGGCGTTCGCCATGGTCAGCGCGAGCAGGACACAGCCGAGCAAGGCGCCGCCCAGCATACCGCCGAGCGCCTGGGCACCGAGCGCAAAGCCCACGACGACCGGCGAGAGCACGGCAAGCGCGGCGGGCAGCATCATCTTCTTGATCGCGGCCGTGGTCGCGATGTCGACGCAGCGGACCGTGTCCGGCTCCGCCTTGCCCTCCAGCAGCCCGGGGATTTCGCGGAACTGGCGCCTGATCTCCTGGATCATCTCGAAGGCGGCATCGCCCACGGAGGTCATCGTGATGGAAGCAACCAGGAACGGGAAGATGCCGCCGATGAACATGCCGACCAGCACCTCGGGGTCGCTGATCTGCAGCTCGAAGCCCGGAATCCGGTGCGACACCTCCGCGATATAGGCCGTGATGATGGTCAGGGCCGCCAGCGCCGCGGCGCCGATGGCGAAGCCCTTGCCGATCGCCGCGGTGGTGTTGCCGAGCTCGTCGAGGCTGTCGGTGATCTTGCGCGTCTCCGGCCCGAGGCCCGCCATCTCGGCGATGCCGCCGGCGTTGTCGGCCACCGGGCCGTAGGCGTCGATCGCCATGGTGATGCCGACAGTCGCGAGCATGCTGCACGCGGCGATGCCGACTCCGTACAGGCCGGCCTGCCAGTTGGCGATATAGATCATCGCGCAGATCGTCAGGATCGGGATGACCACGGACATCATGCCCGTGGCGAGGCCCGAGATGATCACCGTGGCCGGGCCGGTCTCGCCGGAGCGGGCAATCTCGCGGATGGGCTTGCCGGCGGTGTAGTGCTCCGTGGCGAGGCCCACGATGATGCCGCCGACGGAGCCGGCCAGCGTGGCGAACCAGACGTGCCAGTTGACTTCCACCCACCCGAACAGGAAGAAGGCCAGCGCGATGAAGATCACCGAGGTCGAGATCGTGCCGATGCGCAGGGCCACCTCGGGCGACTTGTTGGACGCGAGCCGCACCAGGATGATGCCGCCGATCGCGCAGAAGAGGCCCAGCGAAGCGAGCAACAGCGGCAGGCCCATCAGGCTGCCGGCCGGGCCGAGCTCGCTGGCCGTGCCCTGCTGCACCATCACGGTGGCCAGCGCCACGGTGGCGATCATGGAACCGCAGTAGGACTCGAAGATGTCGGAGCCCATGCCGGCCACGTCGCCGACGTTGTCACCCACGTTGTCGGCAATCACGCCCGGGTTGCGGGGGTCGTCCTCGGGAATGCCCGCCTCGACCTTGCCCACCAGGTCGGCGCCGACGTCGGCGCTCTTGGTGAAGATCCCGCCGCCGACACGATAGAAGAGCGCCACGACGCTGGCGCCCATGCCGAAGCCGTGGATGCGGTGAGCCGTCTCGGGATCTGTGCCGAATATCAGGTACAGCGTGCCCAGGCCGAGCAGGCCGAGCGACGCGAGGACCAGGCCCATCACCGAGCCACCGTAGAAGGCGACCGTGAGCGCCGGTCCCGCACCCACCGTGTGGGCGGCAGTGGTAGTGCGTACGTTCGCCCGGGTGGCTGCGTACATGCCCAGGAACCCGGCAAGCGCGGAGCAGAAAGCGCCCGTCAGGAAGGCGACCGCCGTCTGGTAACCGAGCGGCGACACCACGATGGCGACCGCGATGACCGCCACGGACAAGCCGATCAGCTTGAGCTCGCGGCTCATGAATGCCGTGGCGCCGAGCTGGATCTGGCGGGCGATTTTCTGCGGCTTGCCCTCCATCGCGGGGAAACTCATCACCGCGCGGAAGATAACGAACGCCGCAACCAGGCCCACTGCACCCGCGATCAGCGGGATCAAGTTGATGCTCATGGTTCCCCTTCTCTAGGTCTTGTGCTTGGAATTCTGTCGGCCGCGCCGCTGTGCGGCACGCTAACCGCGTGATTATACAGGGATCAGGGCCCGGTTAAAGGACGACTGCGCCCCTTTCGGAGCCTCCTCTCAGGCGGCCGGCAGGGCGACCGGCCGGCCGATCGCATAACCCTGGACGAAGTCCATCTTCAGGGCCCGGGCCATCTCGAAAGCGCGCTCGGTCTCGACCTGCTCCGCGATGACCTTGACGCCCAGCGAGCGGGCCAGGTCGACCATCGCCGAGACCATCGCCGTGCTGACTTCGTCCGTGCCGAGGCCACGAATGAACGAGCCGTCGATCTTCAGGTAGTCCATTGGCAGCTGCTTGAGGCTCGCGAAGGACCCCAGACCGCGCCCGAAGTCGTCCAGGGCGAAGCGGCAGCCCAGGCCATGCAGGACCGCGATGAAGCGCGAGGCATGGCCGTGGTGCGCGGCGACCGCTGACTCCGGCAACTCGAAACAGACCTGCTCGGGCTGCACCGTCCCGCGGTCCAGGCACTCGACCACGAACTCCAGGAACTGCGGGTCGCCCAGCGTCTGCGCCGAGATGTTGATGGCCACGCTGCGGCCAGGCGGCACCTTGAGAACCCCGGCGCCGACGGCGGCGAAGGTTGTCCGGACCACCCAGCGGTCGAGGCTGGGCATGAGGTGGTAGCGCTCAGCCGCCTGCATGAAGTCCATGGGAAGGCTCTCCGTGCCGTCCTCGCCCCTGAGTCGCAGCAGCACTTCGAAAGCCGGGCCGTCCTCCGGGCGACCCGCCACCGCCACGATGGGCTGGGTGCGGAGCTCGAAATGGTCCTCTTTCAGCGCGATCTGCAGGCGCTGCAGCCAGAGGATCTCGCCGCGCTGCCGTGCCGCCGCCTCGTCACGCGCCGAGTACACGTGGATACGCCCGCGCCCCTGCTGCTTCGCGATATAGCAGGCCGAGTCCGCTGCGCTCAGGACGTCCTCCAGCGACCCGCTCTCAGGGCCGATCTGCACCAGGCCGACGCTGACGCCGACACTGAAGATCTTGTCGCGCCAGACGAAATTGAAATCCCGGATCGCGGCGCAGACGTCATCGGCTATTTGCCGCGCCTTCTCCAGCGGACAGCCGATCAGCAGCATGCCGAACTCGTCGCCGCCGACCCGGGCGATCACGTCCGAGTCACGGACCTTTTCCTTCAGAAGCGCGGCGAGCTCGCGCAGCATGTTGTCGCCCGCCGTATGGCCGCTGGTGTCGTTGACGGCCTTGAAGCGGTCGAGGTCCAGGTAGCACAGGACGTGGCTGGTAGAGCGGTCGCGAGCCTGCTGCATGGCCTCTTCCAGGCGGCGCTCGAACTCGCGGCGATTCGCCAGCCCGGTCAGCGGGTCGTGACTGGCCTGGTAGGACATCTGGCGGGTGATGCCGCGCAGCTCGGAAACGTCGTGCAGCACGACTACGCAGCCGGACGGCTCCTGCCCCCCGCCGCGAATCGGGGACGCACGCATCTCCACCGAGACCTCCTTGCCGGAGCCCCGAGCGACCAGCAGCGCCCGGCGGCCGAGGTCGATGCGGCGCCGCTCGTCGAGGCATCGCCGCACCGGGTCGGGAAGCGCGTGGCGATCCGCCTCGTCCACCAGCGCGGCGAGATCGGCCAGCGTCCGCGCATGGGCCTGCTGCAGGGAGCAGCCCAGCAGTTCCTCGGCCGCCGTGTTCAGGTAATCGATATGGCCGCGCGTGTCGGTGATGATGACGCCTTCGCTGATGGAGTCGAGGGTGGCTTCGGCCAGCTGCGTGCCCTGCTGGCGCGCCGAACGCAGCATTTCCTCCTGGCCCAGGCGCACCACCGTGCCGAGCAGGCCGTCTTCCTGCGAAACGGGGAAGCCGGACAGCTCGCAGTCGAGCACCGTCCCCTCGTCGTCACGCAGCCGGAGCGTCACGACCGACTGGCGGCCGGCATGCCGCGCCTTGAGCCACGCTGCGAAAGCTTCCTCCTCGCCCTCGTCAAGCAATTCCGCCAGCCGCCGCCCGGCCAGCGGCCGACCCGCGCTGAGCAGGGACTCGGCGGCCGCATTGGAGTAGTGGATCGACTCGTCGTGCAGCAGGACCGCATCGCTGACGCGCTCGGCGAGACTGATGAACAGCGCCTGGTCGCCCAGGGACGCCAGCGAATGAGCGCCAGCCGGCGCGGTCGCGTCGGCGCGGGCAGGCAAGGGCACGACCTTGCCCGAGGTGGCGGCCATCTGGGTCGGGGCCGGGCCCGCCTCCTCGCGCGGGACACTGCGTCGGCGCCATATCGAGACGCCGAGCCAGGTCAGGACCCCGGCGGCGATGGTGATGGTCGCGGTTTCGAGCAATGGCATGCGCGTGCGTCTCCCCTGCCGGCCTCAGCCGGGTCGGTAGACCCTGGCCGCCCCGCGGCGGAATTCGACGGCTTTCTCCGCCATCCCGCTGCGGCGTGCCTCGTCGACATCCCCGTGGCCCTGGCGCGCCGCATAGTCACGCACTTCCTGCGTGATCTTCATCGAGCAGAACTGCGGTCCGCACATGGAGCAGAAGTGAGCCAGCTTGTGCGCCTCCTTCGGCATCGTCTGGTCGTGATACTCGCGGGCGCGCTCCGGATCGAGGCCGAGGTTGAACTGGTCTTCCCAGCGGAACTCGAACCGCGCCTGTGACAAGGCATTATCCCGCAACTGGGCCGCCGGGTGGCCCTTGGCGAGATCCGCCGCGTGGGCCGCGATGCGATAGGCGACCATGCCCTCTCTCACGTCCTCACGATCAGGCAGCCCCAGGTGTTCCTTGGGGGTCACGTAGCAGAGCATCGCCGTGCCGTACCAGCCAATCTGGGCGGCGCCGATGGCCGATGTGATGTGGTCGTAGCCGGGCGCAATATCCGTGGTCAGGGGCCCCAGCGTGTAGAACGGCGCCTCCGAGCAGGCCGCCAGTTCCTTCTCCATGTTCTCCCGGATCAGCTGCATCGGCACGTGGCCGGGCCCCTCGATCATCACCTGGACGTCGTGCTTCCACGCCATGGACGTGAGCTCGCCCAGCGTCTCCAACTCGGCGAACTGCGCCTCGTCGTTGGCATCTGCGATGGAACCCGGGCGCAGGCCGTCGCCCAGCGAGAACGCGACGTCGTAGGCCGCCATGATCTCGCAGATTTCCTCGAAGCGGGTGTAGAGAAAATTCTCTTCATGATGCGCCAGGCACCACTTCGCCATGATCGACCCGCCGCGTGAGACGATCCCGGTCACGCGCTGCGCGGTCAGCGGGATGAAGGGCAGGCGCACGCCGGCATGGATCGTGAAGTAGTCCACGCCCTGCTCCGCCTGCTCCACGAGCGTGTCGCGGAACAGCTCCCAGCTCAGCGCCTCGGCGCGGCCGTCCACCTTCTCCAGCGCCTGGTAGATGGGCACCGTGCCGATCGGCACCGGCGAGTTACGAATGAGCCACTCGCGGGTCTCGTGGATATGCCTGCCCGTGGACAGGTCCATCACCGTGTCGGCGCCCCAGCGGATGGACCAGACGAGCTTCTCAACCTCCTCGGCGATCGAGGACGTGACCGCGGAGTTGCCGATGTTGGCGTTCACTTTGACGCGGAAGTTGCGGCCGATGATCATCGGCTCGAGCTCGGGATGATTGATGTTGCAGGGGATGATGGCCCGGCCGGCAGCTACCTCGGCCCGCACGAACTCGGGGGTCACCGCGCCAGGAAGCCGCGCGCCGAAGGCCTCGCCGGGGTGGCGGGACAGCAGCCCGGCCGCCGCATAGTCCTCGCGCCGCGCCTCCAGCTCGGCATTCTCGCGCAGCGCCACATACTCCATTTCCGGCGTGATGATGCCCTGCCGCGCGTAGTGCATCTGGGTGACTTTGGCCCCCGGGCGCGCCCGGCGCGGGCTGCGCGCGGCCGGGAAGGCCAAAGCCTCGGCTTCGGCGACCCGGGCCCGCTGGCGGGCGAAAGAGGAGCTCCTCTCGCCGAGCGGCGCCGAGTCCCCGCGCTCTTCAACCCAGGCCGAGCGGATCTCGGGCAGCCCGGCCAGGAGATCGACGCCATGAGCGGGGTCGGTGTAAGGCCCGGACGTGTCATAAACGACAATCGGCGGATTGGCCCGTGTCCCGTCGACCGAGGGCGTCGGCGTCTGGGAGATCTCCCGCATCGCCACGCGCAGGTCGGCGCGGCTGCCGGCCACGTGGATCTTCCTCGATCCCGGGTAAGGCTGGGTGACCGCCTCACCGAGGCGGGTCGGGTCACGAAGTTCGTCCCTTGGACTTGCGCTCATTCCTGTCCTTTGTGCGCGTTAGCGTTTGCGTCGGAGCGCAATCGCGTGAGCTTAGCCGATCAGCGCCCGAAGCCTGCCGGCAATTCACCATAATCCAGCGTGCGTTCGCTTGTCACACCGCGCAGCAACTACTAACCTCAGCACGCTCCGCCGCCCTTGCGGCCCGCGCCAGGCGCCCAGCCGATGGATATTGCCACCGCCCGAGAACAGATGATCGGCCAGCAGCTCCGTGCATGGGAGGTGCTCGACGAGCGCATCCTCGACATCATGGCTGCCATTCCCCGCGAACGCTTCGTGCCGCCGGAGTGGCGCACGCTCGCGTACGCGGACGCCGAGATTCCGCTGGCCGCCGGCAAGCTGCTGGCGCCGCCGAAGCTGCAGGGGCGCGCCCTGCAGGCGCTGCAGCCGGGTGACGACGATAACGTGCTGGAAATCGGCTGCGGTACGGGCTACCTGACTGCCTGCCTCGCCTGCCTGGCGCACCGGGTCACGGCCGTCGAGCTGCACCCCGAGCTGGCGGCCGCGGCGCGTGACAACCTCGCGGCCCTCGGCATCCGGAACGCGGAAGTCGTCGAAGGTGACGGCCTGGCCATGGAATTCCCTCCCGAGTTCGATGTGATTTGCGTCAACGGCTCGCTGCCTGCGCCCGACACGCGTCTCGCCCGGCTGCTGCGTCCGGGCGGGCGCCTGTTCCTGGTGGCAGGGCGGCCGCCGGTGATGGAAGCCTTGCGGGTGACCCGCCGCAACGAGGACGACTGGACGACCGAGGCCATTTTCGAGACCTGCCTGCCACCGCTGGAGAACGCCCGCCAGCCCTTGGAGTTCGTGTTCTGATGGTCCAGGAAATGACCCCGCGCGAATTCGTGGCGCGTCGTGACGAGGGCGAGCAACTGGTGCTGCTGGACGTGCGCGAGGACTGGGAGCTGGCCATCTCTCGGCTGGAAGAGGCGCTGCACATACCGATGGGCGACGTGCCTGCGCGCCTGGACGAACTGGACCCCGGGCAGGAGATCGTCGTGCTGTGCCGCAGCGGCGGTCGCAGCGGCCAGGTGGCACGCTTCCTCCAGCACCACGGCTACAAGCGGGTCTGGAACCTCGCCGGCGGCATCCTGGCCTGGGGGCAGCAGCTCGACCCGAGCCTCACGCCCTACTGACCCGGCCGGCCGGCAGTTGCGAGCCGGCTGGCGATATGGTGATATAGCTCACTATATCACCTGTGCTGATGAACCAAGATTCAAGGAATCGACCATGAAGCTCAACCGCCTGTACCCGCTGCTTGCCGCCCTGGCGCTGCTGGCCTCGCCGCAGGCCGGCGCCGTCAGCCTGCTGGAAGCTTACCGCGACGCGTTGCGCAGCGACCCGACGCTGCGCGAGGCGGCCGCCAACCGCATGGCGACCCTGGAGGCGAAGCCGCAGGCGCGCGCCAGCCTGCTGCCGCAGATCGAGGCGACCGGCAGCTACCAGCACCAGTCTGCATCGGGCACCCAGACCTTCACCCAGCGGCTGGAATCCGGCAACGTGGTCACCCTGTCCTCCGGCTTCCGCCAGGATGTCGAGCCGCTGCGCAACTGGCAGCTGCGCGTCACCCAGACCCTGTTCCGCTGGGACCAGTGGGTCGCACTGCGCCAGGCCGACAAGCAGCTGGCCCAGGCGGAGGCGCAGTACCGTGCCGCGGAGCAGGATCTGATGGCCCGGGTGGCGAGCCGCTATTTCGACGTGCTCGGCGCCCGCGCCACGCTGGAAGCCGCCGAGGCGGCGCGCGAAGCCATCGGCCGCCAGCTCGAACAGGCGGAAAAGCGCTTCGAAGTGGGTCTCTCGGCGATCACCGACGTGCAGGAGGCGCGCGCGAGCTTCGACGCCGCCACTGCCGCCCTGATCGAGGCCAAGCGGGCCTACGCCGTCGCGCGCGAGTTTCTGCGGGAGATCACCGGCGAGTATTACGAGGAGCTGGAGGATGCCGGCCCGGGCACGCCGCTGATCACGCCGGACCCGGACGACGTGGAAGAGTGGGTCAGGACGGCCCTGACGCAGAACCTCAGCCTCGAGGCCGCGCGCTTGTCGGCGGAGATCAGCCGCGACGGCATCGAGCTGCAGCGCGCCGGCCATTACCCCAGCCTCGAGCTGTTTGCCTCGCGCGGCAACCAGCGGGTCACGGCCGAGCGGAGGGACAGCCCCGTGGTGCTGCCCGGCGAACCGGACCCCGGCCCGCAGCCCTTCCTGCCGGCCGACAGCGATTCCTGGCAGGACGCCTATGGCATCCAGGTGCGCGTCCCGATCTTCTCGGGGGGCGCGGTCGCCTCGAACGTGCGCGAAGCCACCTACCGCCACGAGGCGAGCCAGCAGCAGCTGGAGCGCGTCGCCCGTCAGACCGAGCGGGCGACCCGCGACGCCTACCTCTCCGTCACCGCCGAGATCAGCCGGGTGCAGGCGCTGGCGCAGGCTGTGGAATCGAGCCAGACGGCGCTGCGGGCCACCGAAGCCGGCTTCGAAGTGGGCACGCGCACGACGGTCGACGTGCTGCAGTCCCGCCGGCAGCTGTTCGAGGCGCAGCGCGACTATGCCAACAGCCGCTATACCTACCTGGTGAATGCCCTGCTGCTGAAGCAGGCCTCGGGGACGCTGCAGGAAGCCGACATCGAGCTCGTGGACGGCTGGCTCAAGCCGGTCGACGAGCTGGCTGCCCCGACACAGCCCTGAGCGCCGCCGTGCCGGGCCGCCTCACTCCGGCTGGGTAAGCAGCGGCGCCAGCAGCTGCAACAGCCGGGCCAGCGCCCCGCTGCTGTTGGCGGCGGCCTGGCAGGCTGCGGCGCCCCGCTCGCTCCGCAGGCCGGGATTCTCGAGCAGCTGCGTCACGACGCGCCCGAGGGCCGCCGCGTCGGACACGATCTCCAGGCCGCCCGCAGCGAGAAGGATTGCGGCGATATCTTCCGCATTGTAGTTGTGCGGCCCGGTGAGCACCGGCACGGACAGCGCCGCTGGTTCCAGGAGGTTGTGGCCACCGATGGGCACCAGGCTGCCCCCGACGAAGGCCACGTCCGAGGCGGCGTAGAACATCGGCAGCTCGCCCAGGCTGTCGACGAGGTAGACCGGGTCCGCGACGCCCGGCGACTCTCCCGCGGACCGCCGGGCGAACCCGGCCCCGGACTCCGCGAGCAGCTCGGCGACGCCGTCGAAGCGCGGAGGATGGCGCGGGACCAGCAGCAGCAGCGCGTCCGGCACCCGCTGCCGCACCTGTGCGTGAGCCTCGAGCGCGGCCGACTCTTCTCCCTCGTGGGTGCTTGCGGCGATCCACACCGGTCGCCCCCCGGCATGCTGGCGGCGCCAGCCCCGGCCGGCCTCGATCAGGCTGGCCGGGAACTTCAGGTCTGCCTTGAGGTTGCCTGTGACGACCGTGTGCGCCGGGTTGGCGCCGAGCTGGCGAAAGCGCTCTGCGTCCTGCTCGCTCTGGGCCGCGACAACGACGCCGTGCACCAGGGCCGCGCGGAACAGCCCTCCGAAACGCCGATACCGATGGACCGAGCGCGGCGAGATCCTCGCATTGGCCAGCACCAGCGGCACGCCACGCGCGCCGCACTCCGCGAACAGGTTGGGCCAGAGCTCCGTTTCCATGACGATGGCGAGGCGCGGCTGCATGCGCTCGAAGAAGCGGCGCACCGAGCCCGGCGTGTCGTAGGGCGCGTAGCTGTGCAGCACGCGATCGCCGAACAGGTCGCGGACCTGCTGTGCCCCGGTCGGGGTGACGGTCGTGATCACGATGGGGTACTGCGGATATTCGCGGAGCAGAGCCTCCACCAGCGGGGACGCCGCCACCACCTCGCCCACGGAGACCGCGTGGATCCAGATACTGGGGCGCTCGAGGCGGCTGCGGCCGAAGCCGAAGCGCTCCGGGAAACGTTCCCGGTAGCCGGGATGGCCAAGCCCTTTCCAGAGCAGCACCAGGGCAACGAGCGGAAGCGCAAGATAGGAAATGAGAACGTAGAACCGGTACACAAGCACTGCCCCCGGTGAGTGGCGGCGATGTTAGCACAGGGCCGGGCGGCCTCGACCACGCTGGCTATAATGCGGTCCACTGGCCGCCGCGCCGACCTGGGGAACTTCCCTTGGGCTCAGAACAGACACCGCTCTACCGTTTCCTCGCCCCCCGGTTCTGGCCGCTCTGGCTCGCGCTGGGCGTGGTGCGCCTGCTCGCCGCCCTGCCGTTCCGCGCCCAGCGAGTGGCGGGCCAAGCAATCGGCGGCCTCGCGTATCTCTTCGGGGGAACGCGCAAGGCCATCGCGGCCCGCAACCTGGAGCTGGCCTTCCCGGAACTGGGCGCGGCCGGGCAACGGCAACTGTTGCGCCGCCACTTCGATTCACTCGGCATGTCGGTCATCGAGACCGGGATGTGCTGGTGGGCGAGTGACGAGCGCATCGCGCGGCTCGTCGAGGTCAATGGGTTCGAGCACGTCGAGGCCGCGCTCGCAGCGGGTCATGGCGGCATCATGCTCACCGGCCACTTCACCACGCTGGACCTCGGCGGGCGCTTCCTGACGCGCCTCGCGCCGGTCAGCGCGATGTACCGGCCTCATCGCAACCCCCTCTTCGAGGAGATCATGCGCCGCGGCCGCGAGCGCTCCGCCCGCCAGGCCTTCGTCAAGTCCGACGTGCGCGCCATGATCCGGGCGCTGCGCACGAACCACCTGGTCTGGTACGCCCCCGACCAGGCGCACCAGCGCGGCAAGTACAGCGCGGTGGTGCCATTGTTTGGCATCCCGGCGCCGACCAACACCGCCACTTCAGCCTTCGCCCGCCTCGGCAAGGCGCCCGTGATTCCCTTCTTCCCGGTGCGCCTGCCCGGCGCGGCCGGGTACCGCCTGGAAATCCTGCCGCCACTGGAGGACTTCCCGGGCGCCGACCCGGCCGCCGACGCCGAGCGCATCAACCGGCTGCTGGAGGAACGGATCCGGCAGTGCCCGGAGCAGTACCTGTGGGTGCACCGGCGCTTCAAGATTGCCGGCGCGGAGGGCGAAGATCACTACGGCCCGCTGGCCCGCAAGCGCAAGCGCAGGCGGCGTTCTTCCTCGTAGCCCTCGAGCAGTTCCCGCCAGCCGCCGGCATCGAAGGCGGGGGCGTCGGGCTCCCGCGCAATCTTGCGCAGCGAGCGCTGCAGGCGTTCCAGGTTACGGCCCTGCCATCGGCCCGGCCGGCGCCAGCGCCCGCGGTCGAAGTCGAGCAGCCAGGCGCCGCCATCGCGGTCGAGAAGAATGTTGTGGGCGTTCAGGTCGGCATGACAGGCGCCGGCATCGTGGAAGCG
>JASFEC010000049.1:0-11681 GCA_050125045.1 Gammaproteobacteria bacterium
CGGCCCCCGCATCGCGGAACACGCGGTCCAGCCCCTCCGCTTCCGCCGCCTGCCGCACCTGCTGGCTGCCCGGGACCACCAGGGCGCGCACGCCCGGCGCCACGCGGCGGCCCTGCAGCAGCGCCGCGGCCGCGCGCAGGTCCCCCAGGCGGGAGTTGGTGCAGCTGCCGATGAACACGACCTGGACCGACTGCCCCGCGATGGGCGCGCCCGCGCTGAGGCCCATGTACTGCAGCGCCTTGCGGTGACCCGGCCCCGCGGGCGCGGGAATCCGGCCGCTGACCGGGATGACCATGCCGGGATCCGTGCCCCAGGTGACCTGCGGCTCCAGGTCGCTGACGTCAATGCTGACGCTGCGGTCGTATTCCGCACCGGGATCCGAGCGCAACTCCCGCCATTCGGCGATGGCCCGGTCCCACGCATCCCCCTGCGGCGCCATGGGGCGGCCTGCCAGGTACTCGAAGGTGGTCTCGTCCGGCGCCACCATGCCGGCCCGCGCGCCGGCCTCGATCGCCATGTTGCACAGGGTCATGCGCTCTTCCATCGACATGGCACTGACCGCGTCGCCCCGGAACTCGATCACGTGGCCGGTGCCGCCGTCGACGCCGATGCGGCCGATCACGCCGAGAATTACGTCCTTCGCCGTCACGCCCGGAGCGAGCCGCCCCGTGAGCTCCACGAGCAGGGAGCGCGGCCGCCGCTGCAGCAGGCACTGGGTCGCCAGCACGTGGCCGACCTCCGTGGTCCCGATGCCGAAGGCCAGCGCGCCGAAAGCGCCGTGTGTCGTCGTATGGCTGTCGCCGCAGACAATGGTCATGCCCGGCTGGGTCGCGCCCTGCTCGGGGCCGATGACATGGACGATGCCGCGCCGAGCGCTGTTGATACCGAACAGCCGCACGCCCGCGCGGCCGCAGTTGTCTCCCAGCGTACGCACCTGGAAGCGTGCCGCGTGATCCATCTCCCCGAGTCCGGCGGCCCAGCTGGCCTCGTCGGTGGGGACGGAATGGTCCACGGTCGCCAGCGTCCGGTCCGGCCGCCGCACCTCGAGCCCGCGCTCGCGCAGCGCGGCGAAGGCCTGCGGCGAAGTCACCTCGTGCACCAGGTGCAGGTCGATGTACAGCACCGCGGGTGTCTCCGCGGTCTCCGGCACCACGATGTGCCGGTCCCAGACCTTGCGGAACAGCGTCCGCGGCGCACTCATACCGCCACCGAGGCGATCGGCGGCGCTGCGGGCGCCTCGACCGGCCGCAGCCAGCCCCACTCGTCGCGGGTCTCGCCCGAGAACAGCCCGAAGAAGCGCCGCTGGATCTCCGCAGTCACCGGGCCGCGCCGGCCGCTGCCGACCGGGATGCGATCCACGGACCGGACCGGCGTGACCTCGGCGGCGGTGCCGGTGAAAAACACCTCGTCAGCGAAATACAGCATTTCGCGCGGCATCGGCTGCTCATGGACCTCGAAGCCGGCGGCGCGGGCCAGGGTGATCACCGTGTCGCGGGTGATCCCGGCGAGAATCGAGCACGCGGCCGGCGGCGTGTAGATCCCGCCGTCCTTGATGATGAAGATGTTCTCGCCCGCGCCCTCGCCGATCATGCCGTCCGTGGTCAGGCCGATGCCCTCGGCATAGCCATGCCGTTTTGCCTCCATGCTGATCAGCTGGCTCGAGAGATAGCCGCCCGAGGCCTTGGCACCGGACGGAATGGTGTTCGGCGCGACCCGGTTCCAGGAGGAAACGCAGACGTCGACCCCGTTTTCCAGGCCTTCCGCCCCGAGGTAAGCGCCCCACTCGATCGCGGCGATCACGACCTCGACCGGCGAATCCGCCGGCGCCGTCAGGCCCAGCCCGGCGAGGCCGCGGTACACCAGCGGCCGCAGGTACGCGCCCTTGAGGTCGTTGGCCAGCACCGACTGGTTGCAGGCCGCCTCGACCTCCTCCGGCGAGTAGGGAATCTGCATGTGGTAGAGCTTGGCCGAGTTGAACAGCCGCGCGATGTGCTCGGCGAGGCGAAACGACCGCGGGCCTTCCGGGGTCTCGTAGACACGGATGCCCTCGAACACCGAGGAGCCGTAGTGCAGCGCATGGGACAGCACGTGGACCGTCGCGTTCTCGCCAGGGACCATCCTGCCGTTCTGCCAGATGTAGCGGGGGAACTTCGGTGCCACTTGATTACTCCGTTGCCATGGGGCGGGTGATCCTGCGGGTCAAGCCGCCGCGTCCGCGTCGCTGCGGACGGCGATGCGGTTGACGGCCTGCAGGAAGGCCAGTGCGCTGGCCTGGATGATGTCGGTGTCGAAGCCCTTGCCCTGCCAGGTGCGGCCGGCATGCGCCACCGCGACCACGGCCTCGCCCTGGGCGTCCTCCCCGACGGTGATGTTGCGGATGTCGAAACTCTTCAGCTCGACGGCAATGCCGGTGGCCCGCTCGATGGCGCAAAAAGCCGCCTCGACCGGGCCGTCGCCGGTGGCGGCCTCGCAGCGGCGGCTGCCGTCGGCATGGAGCAGCTCTGCCTCGGCCGAGGCGCGCGGGCCGTCGCCGGAAGCGATGCGCAGGGAGGCCAGGCTCCAGGGCCCGCTGCCGGCGTCGTCGGCGCGCAGCACCAGCGCCTCGATGTCCGCGTCGAAGACTTCCTTCTTGCGGTCGGCCAGCGCCTTGAAGGCGATGAAGGCGCGGTCGAGCTCGGCCTCGTCCAGCGCCAGCCCGAGGGCCGCGACGCGGTCGCGGAAAGCATGCCGGCCGCTGTGCTTGCCCAGCACCAGGCGACTGCCGCCCAGCCCCACGTCCTCCGGCCGCATGATCTCGTAGGTCTGCTGGTTGCGCAGCATGCCGTGCTGATGAATGCCGGCCTCGTGGGCGAAGGCATTCTCGCCGACCACCGCCTTGTTGCGCGGCACGCCGACGCCGGTCACCGCCGCCACCAGGCGGCTGGTCGGCGCCAGGCGGCGCGTGTCGATGCCAGTCTCCAGCGGCATCCGGTCGGCGCGCGTGCGGACGGCCATCACCACCTCTTCCAGCGCACAGTTGCCGGCCCGCTCGCCGATGCCGTTGATGGTGCATTCCACCTGCCGCGCGCCCGCCTGGACGGCGGCCAGGCTGTTGGCCACCGCCATGCCGAGATCGTCGTGGCAGTGCACGCTCAGCACCGCGCGCCCGACGCCGGGCACGTGCTCCCGCAGGTAAGCAATGCGCTCGGCGAACTCGCCCGGCAACGCATAGCCGACGGTGTCCGGGATGTTGATCGTCGTCGCGCCCGCCTCGATCACGGCCTGCACCACCTCGGCCAGGTAATCCAGCTCCGTGCGGGCCGCGTCCTCGGCCGAGAACTCGACGTCGGCGCACAGGGAGCGCGCCACCCGCACACCTTCCACGGCGCGCCGGATAACCTCCTCGCGGCTCATGTTGAGCTTGTGCTCACGATGGATCGGGCTGGTCGCGATGAACACGTGCAGGCGCGCACGCTCGGCTTCCTGCAGCGCCTGCCAGGCGCGCTCGATGTCGTTGCCGCCGCAGCGCGCGAGGCCGCAGATGACCGGGCCGCGAATCTCGCGGGCGATCAGCTGCACCGACTCGAAGTCGCCCTCCGAGGCCGCCGGGAAGCCCGCCTCGATCACGTCGACCCCCATCTCCGCAAGCGCCTGGGCGACGCGCAGCTTCTCCCGGTCGGTCATGCTGCACCCGGGCGCCTGCTCGCCGTCGCGCAGCGTGGTGTCGAAGATCACCAGGCGCCCGTGCTCAATAGCCGGCTCAATAGCCATAGTGCAGCTCTCCGATCGGGAAATAGGGCATCGCCTTGGGCTGGTGCCGCGGCCGCTCGTCGGCCAGCGCCCGCATCAGGGTGGCGGCCTCGATGTTGCCGCCGGTCAGCACCACGCCGATGCGCCGGCAGGGCTGCCCGCCGCAGTACCGGATGGCACCGGCCAGCGCCGCGGCCGCGGCGCCTTCGGCCATCTGGTGGACTGTGCCGGCATAGACGCCGATGGCCTCCTGGATCTCTCGCTCCGAGACCAGCAGCATGTCGTCCAGCGTGTCCCGCAACACCTGCAGCGTCTGCCGGACCGGTACGCGCACCGCGAGCCCGTCCGCCAGGGTATCCACCGCGGCGAAGGGGTGGTACTCGCCCGTGTGCCAGGCGTGGTGCATCGCAGGCGCGTTCTCAGCGCTGACGCCGATGACCTGCGTGCCCGGGCTCTGCGCCTTGAACACGGTGGCCATGCCGGCCGCCATGCTGCCGCCGCCCACCGGCATGAACACCGCGTCGAGGGGTGCGCTCGCCTGGGCCAGCATCTCGAGGGCGATGGTGCCGGCGCCCGCCACCATGTCCGGGTCGCGCACGGTATGCACCAGCCGCGCATCGGTCCGGGCGGCGTGTTCCTCCGCCGCGATCATGGCCGCGTCGAAATCGTGCCCGGTCTCGATCAACCGCGCCCCCTGGGCGCTGATGGCGGCATGCTTCTCGGCACTCACGCCCCGGGGAACGAAGACCGTGCAGCACACACCGTGGCGCCGGGCCGCGTAGGCGATCGCATGGCCGTGATTGCCGCGGGTCGCAGTGACGATGCCGCGGGCCCGCTCCTCCGCCGGCATGCGGGCCAGCAGGTTCAGCGCGCCGCGGATCTTGCAGGAGCCCACGTCCTGGGCATTCTCCAGCTTGACATGTACTTCGCAGCCGAGGCGCGCGTCGAGCGTGGGATGATGCATCAGGGGCGTGGGCGCCAGCTGCTCGCCGACGACGGCCATGGCCGCCTCGATGTCGGCCAGCGTGACCAGCGGGCGTCGCGGCTCGGCCGCACGCATCGTGGCCCCGGGGGCGATGGATTCTGCGCTCAGCATGCCACGCTCTCCCCCATCGCCACCGGCGAGTCGGCGCCCGCCAGGCACGCCACGCTGCGCACGTCGTAGAGCTTCTGGATCTGGCGCGCCAGCGTCTCGACCGAGCGGCCCGCGGAGTGGACGCTTACCGTCACTTCCACGTGCTGCGCGCTCTCGTCGGGGTGTGCGTTCATGGACGTCACGGCGAAACCGCGACGCTCGATGAGGCCGAGCAGCCGCACCAGCGCCCCCTCGACCTTGTGAACATTCATCCGCAGCGTGTGGTTCATGCGCTCAGTTCCTCCATCATGACGTCGTTGCTCTGGCCCGGCGGCACCAGCGGCCAGACATTGCTCCTCGGGTCGATGCACACATGGGCCAGGAGCGGGCCCTCGGTGTTGAGCAGGCGTTGAATCGCGCCCTCCACCTCGTCGCGGCGGGTGATGCGAAAGGCGGGGATGCCGAATGAGCGCGCGACCTCGACGAAGTCCGGGTTGTCGGACAGGTCGACCTCGCTGTAACGCTCCTCGTGGAACAGCTGCTGCCACTGGCGGACCATGCCCAGCGAGGAGTTGTCCACCAGCAGGATTTTCAGGTCCAGGCCGTAGCGCCTGATGGTCGCCAGCTCCTGGATGTTCATCATGATCGAGCCGTCGCCGGACACCGTGACGACGCGCGTGCCCGGCCGCGCCAGGCAGGCGCCGATCCCGGCCGGGATGCCGTAGCCCATGGTGCCCAGCCCGGCGCTCGTCAGGTGCTGCTCCGGGCGGTCGAAATGGCAGTGCTGCGCCACCCACATCTGGTGCTGGCCCACGTCGCAGGCGATGGTCAGGTCGGGGGCTTCCTCGGTCAGGCGGCGCAGCATGTGCGGCACGTAGATGTCGTCGCCGGGGGCATCGTAGCGCCAGGCGTGCTCCGTCTTGCGCTCCGCGCACCACTGCCGCCAGGGCTCGATGGCCAGACCGGTCGGCATGGCGCGCAACGACTCGGCCAGGTCACCCAGCAGGCCGGCGTCGGCGAAGCGCAGCTTGCCGATCTCGCTGGGGTCGGCGTCCATGTGGATGACACTGGCCTTCGGCGCGAAGCCGTCCAGCCGCCCGGTGGCGCGGTCGTCGAAGCGCGCCCCAACGCAGATCAGCAGGTCGGACTCCTGGATGGCGCGATTGGCCGCGCGGTTGCCGTGCATGCCCAGCATGCCCAGGAAGTTCTCGTCGCGCGTGGAGACCGAGCCGATGCCCTTGAGGGTCGTTACCACCGGGATGCCGCTGGCCCGGGCATACGCCCGGAAGGCGTCCACGGCCCCGGCGATCGGGATTCCGCCGCCGCCATACAGCACCGGGCGCTCGGCGCCCAGGATCAGCTCGCGGGCGATCTGCAGCTGCTCCGGGTCCGGCGAGACATTGCGCGGGCGACGCGTCTCGTAGATCGGCGCATGGGCGGGCACGGTGTTGGCGATATCCTTCGGCAGGTCGACCAGCACCGGACCCGGCCGCCCTTCCGCCGCGATCTGGAAAGCCAGCGCAAGGGTCTTCGGGATGTCCTCGGCACGGCGCACGATGAAGCTGTGCTTCACGATCGGCATGGTGATGCCGAACACGTCGACCTCCTGGAAGGCGTCGGTGCCCATCACCGTGGTCGGCACCTGGCCGGTGATCATGACCAGCGGCACCGAGTCCATGAAGGCGTTGGCGATACCGGTCACCAGGTTGGTGGCGCCGGGACCGGAGGTGGCCATGCACACTGCCGGGCGGCCGGTGACCCGGGCGTAGGCGTCGGCCGCCAGTGCCGCGCCCTGCTCGTGGCGGGCCAGGATATGCCGAATGGGCGAGTTCAGCAGCGCGTCGTAGACGGGCATGATGGCGCCGCCCGGGTAGCCGAATATGACCTCGACGCCCTGCTCTTCCAGGGCGCGGACCACCAGTTCGGCGCCTTTGCTGCTCATGCGGCGTCCTGCTGTTCCGTGCGCAGCCAGGACATGCGGGCGCGCAGCTCGCGGCCGACCTGCTCGATCGGGTGCGCCATGTCGGCCGCCATCATCGCCTTGTAGTTTGGCATCCCGGCCTCGGCCTCGGCGCGCCACTCGCGCGCGAAGGTGCCGTCCTGGATCTCCTTCAGCACCGCCCGCATGCGGTCGCGCGTGCCCTCGTCGCAGATGCGCGGGCCGCGGGTCAGGTCGCCGTACTTGGCGGTGTCGCTGACGAACTGGTGCATCTTGGCCAGCCCGCCCTCGTGCAGCAGGTCGACGATCAGCTTCAGCTCATGCATGCACTCGAAGTAGGCGACCTCGGGCTGGTAGCCGGCCTCGACCAGCGTCTCGAAGCCCTGGGTCACGAGCTCGGTCACGCCGCCGCACAGCACGGCCTGCTCGCCGAACAGGTCGGTCTCGGTCTCCTCCGCAAACGTCGTCTCCAGCACGCCGCCGCGGGTGCCGCCGATGCCGTGGGCATAGGTCAGGGCCCGCGCCTTGGCGCGGCCGGTGGCGTCCTGGGCCACCGCCATCAGGCAGGGCACGCCCCGGCCTTCCTCGTACTGGCGACGCACCAGCGCGCCGGGGCCCTTGGGCGCGACCAGGATGACGTCGATGGTTTCGGGCGCCTGGATCGACCCGTAGTGGATGTTGAAGCCGTGCGCGAACAGGATCGCCGCCCCGGGCTTCACGCTGCTCTCGATGTCCCGCCACACCCGCGGCGCCGCCATGTCGGGCACCAGGATGGCGACGATGTCCGCGCCGGCGGCGGCCTCGGCCGGCGACGCGACCTTGATGCCGTCCGCTTCCGCGCGACGCCAGCTCGGCCCGCCGGGTCGCAGGCCGATGGTCACGTCGAATCCGCTGTCGCGCAGGTTGAGCGCATGCGCCCGGCCCTGGCTGCCGTAGCCGATGACGGCGATGCGGCTCACGGCCGCCCTGCCCTGGTCAACATCCGATTCGACGTAGATCTTCATGCTCGCTACCTTTTTTCCAGTCCAGAAAGCGAGAACCCCGCAGCCGTTTCCGGTTGCGGGGTTCTCTGGTTCGGTTCTCTTTGCTTGCTTTGCGCCTACCTACACCATGACCCCGCTCTTCCCGAGTACGAGAATGACGATAAGGAGGCCAAGGAGGGCGCTGACTGCATGCGCCGGCAGCCGCTCAGGGGCACGGGCGACGGCGATCGGCCGCTGCCTCATGGTGTTCCTGCGCTGTGACTTGCCGTGGCTCATTGTTTCGGTGACGCTTGTTGCGGTGCAATCAGGTTGAGCGGATTCTAAGCACGAGGGTTTCGACCGTGTCAACAACTTTTTTCACCGCGGTCCCGGGCCGGTCGCGCCGCCGGCCGCAAAAGGCGCCGCAATGACCTTATATATGCCGAGGCGATTTTTGCCATGACTGAAGAACGCTCCCGCAAGTATTCCGGCCCCGTGGTCGACGGCGTCACCCGCGCGCCCAGCCGCGCCATGTTGCGCGCCGTGGGCTTCACTGACGCGGATTTCGGCAAGCCCCAGGTGGGCATCGCCTCCACCTGGGCGCAGCTCACGCCCTGCAACATGCACATCGACCGGCTCGCGGACGAGGCCGCGGCCGGCGCCGGCGCAGCCGGCGGCAAGCCGGTGATCTTCAACACGATCACAGTGTCGGACGGCATCTCCATGGGCACGCCCGGCATGCGCTACTCGCTGGTTTCCCGGGAAGTGATCGCGGATTCCATCGAGACCGTGGTCGCCGCCGAGGGCTTCGACGCCTTCGTCGCGATCGGCGGCTGCGACAAGAACATGCCGGGCTGCGTGATGGCCATGGCCCGCCTGGACCGGCCCAGCGTCTTCGTCTACGGCGGCACGATCCGGCCGGGCGCCGGCCACACGGATATCGTCTCGGTCTTCGAGGCCGTGGGCGGCCACGCCCGCGGCACGGTGTCGGACGAGCAACTGAAGGAAGTCGAACGCACCGCGATCCCCGGTCCCGGCTCCTGCGGCGGGATGTACACGGCCAACACCATGGCCTCGGCCATCGAGGCGCTCGGTCTCAGCCTCCCCAACAGCTCCGCCCAGGAGGCCGTCGGCGATGCCAAGGCGGAGGACTCCCGCCGGGCCGGCGCCGCCGTGGTCGAGCTGCTCCGGCGGGGCATCCGGCCCTCCGACATCCTGACCCGCGAGGCCTTCGAGAACGCCATCACGGTGACGATTGCGCTCGGGGGCTCCACCAATGCGGTGCTCCACCTGCTGGCAATCGCTGATGCCGCCGGCGTGCCGCTGGAGCTCGACGATTTCACGCGGATCGGCGCGCGCGTGCCGGTGCTGGCTGACCTCAAGCCCAGCGGCCGCTACCTGATGTCCGAGTTGATCGCCATCGGCGGCATCCGGCCGCTGATGAAGCTGCTGCTGGAGGCCGGGCTGTTGCACGGCGGCTGCCTCACCGTGAGCGGCCGCACGCTGGCCGAAGACCTGGCCGAGGTGGCGCCCTACCCCGCGGGCCAGGACGTGGTCCGCGGGCTCGACCGGCCGATCAAGCCGGACAGCCACTTGGTCGTCCTGCGCGGCAACCTGGCACCCGACGGGGCCGTGGCCAAGATCACGGGCAAGGAGGGAGAGCGCTTCGTCGGCGCCGCAAAGGTGTTCGACGGTGAGCAGGAGGCGCTGCAGGCGATCCTCGACGGCCACGTTGGGGCCGGCGACGTTGTCGTGATCCGCTACCTCGGGCCGAAGGGGGCGCCGGGGATGCCGGAGATGCTCTCGCCGACCTCGGCCATCATGGGCAAGGGGCTCGGCGACTCAGTGGCCCTGATCACCGACGGGCGCTTCTCCGGCGGCAGCCACGGCTTCGTGGTCGGCCACGTGGCACCCGAGGCGGCGGTCGGCGGGCCGTTGGCGGCGGTGCAGGACGGTGACGAGATCGAGATCGACGCCCGCGAACGCGCCCTGACGCTGCGTGTGGACCCGGCGGAGCTGGCCCGACGGCTGAACGCCTGGCAGCCCCGCGAAGGCGAGAAGCGCGGGACGGTGCTGGAAAAGTACGCCCGCCTGGTGCAGTGCGCCTCCCGTGGCGCCGTGCTGAGCTGAGTTCAGAGCCAGCGCCGGACGCGCCGGCAGTAGGCCTCGAACTCCGCCCCGAACAGCGCCGCCAGGGCGCGCTCCTCCGGCATGATCTGCCAGCGGGTCATGGCGAGCAGGAACGCCGGCACGACGAGCACTGCCAGCCAGGAACCGAGCCAGATCGCCCAGGCCGTCAACGCCAGCAGCAGCGAGAGATACATCGGGTTGCGGCTGTAGCGGTAAATCCCCGCAGCGACAAGGCGCGTGGCCCGCTCCGGCCGCAGCGGGTTGACGGTCGTCTCGTGGCGCGCAAACACGCGCACGCTGGCCAGTCCCACGAGGCCGGCCGCCAGCAGGACCAGGCTCGCCGCCAGCAGCTGTCCCGGGAAGGCGAAGCGGGGCCCGGCATCGGCGGCCCCGAGCCCGGCCATCGCCGCCGCCGCGAGCAGAAAGATCACAACCGGCGGGATCCTGAGCTCTAGCACTTGCATCGGCGCCTCCGGCTCATGGTCTGACGAAAGCGCCCACGTGGCCGGCCGGCTGCGGCCGCGTCAGCAGCGACGCGGCCACCAGCACCGGCACGTGCACTGCCAGCCCGAGCAGCCCCTCGTGCAGGTCCAGCGGTCGCTGCTCGGGATGGAAGAAGAACCAGAGCGTCGCGAGCCCGCCCGCCACCAGCCCGGCCAGCACGCCCGCAGTGGTCGCCCGGCGCCAGAACAGCGCCGCCAGCACGGTCGGCGCCAGCTGCACGATCACGCCATAGGAAGTCAGCAGCAACAGCACCAGCGACAACCCCTCGGCGATGGCAAAGAGGTAAGCGACGATGCCGGCCAGCACCACGACCAGCCGGATGAGCTGGCGTTGCAGCCGGTCGTCCATGGCCACGAAGGGCTTCACGCCGTCCTCGACGGCCACGGAGGCGGCCGCGTGGAGCACGGCGTCGCCGGTCGACATTGAGGCCGACAGCGCCCCGGCGCAGAACAGGCCGACCACCACCAGCGGCAGCTGCACGTCGAGAATCAGCTGCGGCAGGATGAAGTCGGGCCGCTCCATGCCCGGCAGGTAGAGCACGCCGGCGAAGCCGATCAGCATCACCGGCACCAGGAACAGCTGGAACGTCGGGAACAGGACCACCGTCCGCCGGAGCGTGCGATCGTCGCGCGCCGTGAAAGCCTTCATGAAGACGTGCGGCCACATGATCAGCCCGATCGCGCTCACCAGGATCGCGCTGCTGTAGCCACCCCAGGTCCAGGGCTCGCCGCTGCCGGTCAGCCCGGGGAGCTGGAGCAGCTCGGGCCGCGCCTCCAGGATGCCTTCGAACATGGGGCCGATGCCGCCGTGCAGGGCGTGAGGCAGGTACAGCCCCAGCGACCAGGCGATGATCAGCATGAAGATGCCCTGGAAAGTGTTGGTCCAGCCCACGCCGGTGACGCCGCTGATCAGCACGTAGGTGAGCACGATGCCGTAGGCCACCGCCGCGCCCGCCCAGAGCGGCACATGGCCCTCGGTGACCACCTCGATGACAATGCCGGCGCCGCGCATCTGGAGCGTGATGTAGGGCACCAGGGCAATCACGCTGATCACCGCGACGAGTAGCGACAGGACCCGCGAGGGGAAGCGGCCGGTGAGGAATTGCGCTTGCGTGACATAGCCGAACCTGCGGCCGATGCGGGCCACGCGGGGGCCGATGAAATACCAGGGCGCCATGCCCAGCGCCCCGTAGGCGAGGATGTAAAAGGCCGCCACGCCGCGCGAATAGGCCCAGCCCGGGCCGCCGAGAAAGGCAAAGGCCGAGAACACCGTGGCGCCGGTGACGAAGTACATGACGAGGAAGCCGAAGTTGCGGTCCCCGGCCACGAAGCCGTCAACGGTG
>JASFEC010000050.1:0-11553 GCA_050125045.1 Gammaproteobacteria bacterium
ACGGTAGATAACGACCGGGTTCGATATCGGAGCCGGCGCCAGCCGGCGGAGATGCCGTCCCGCAGGGGCGGCCCATCCCACCCCCTCCGCCACTCCAAAGCCCGGACTCTCTCCTGGATTCGAACCCACGGTAGATAACGACCGGGTTCGATATCGGAGCCGGCGCCAGCCGGCGGAGATGCCGTCCCGCAGGGGCGGCCCATCCCACCCCCTCCGCCAACCCTGGTCGTGCTTCTCGCCTGGGGCCTGGCGCTCCGGGTACTGCCGAATCTCCCAAGCTACTCCGCGCACGATCGCACGGCATCGCCGAAGCGTCTCTCGGTCTCTTTGAGCTTTGCAAAAGCCATCTGGTAACCGGTGTAGTACTTGAAGATATTGCTTACGTAAGTGACGGTTTCGCTGCCGATCCGTCTTGCCGCGATAATCTCGACGTTGTCGAACCAGACGTCGGGATCATAGCCATTGCGCTCCGCTTCGTTACGCAGGTTGATGACCCGGGATGGCCCGGCGTTGTACGCGGCAAGAGCCAGCAACCAGCGATTGAAGTCGTCGATGTTCTCATCAGAAAAGTAGCGATCCATCAGGAAACGCATATATTTCGTGCCCGCATGGACATTGCCGTCCACATCGGAAACATCTTCGATACCGACGTTCGAGTCGTTCGCAGTCGAGGGCTTTATCTGCATGATGCCGACGGCCCCGGAATCACTCTTGCTGTCCTGCCGTAGCCTGGACTCCTGGAAGCCTTGCGCTGCGAGCTTCAGCCAGTCCAGTTCATACGCGTCACCATACCGTTGAAAGATAAGCGCTAGTTCTTCGAGCCGCTCCCCGTTGACCGCATCGCCACCGCAGCGCAGGTCATTCGCATCGGACAGGTAGCGATTGTAAGTGTCGTTGCCTACCAGCGTCCCGCGCCCGTAGTCGCGCAGGAATGCGTCCAGCCTGGCGAGAAAATTCGGGCTGTCCTTGCGTACGGCCCAGGCAATCTTGCCGCCCTCGTGGATGACCAGGTCTGCACGGACCTCGATGTTCGGGAATACGCCGGCCCAGAATTGGGCTTTGTAGTCATCCAGCACCGTGATGTCGATCATGCCCGCATTGGCCAGATCGAGCAGATCCTCGGCCTCGAGTAATTCATCGACCTGCACTATCTGCGGTGGTTCGAGGCCCCTGTCGCGCATCGATGTGGCGAAACCAGTCAGGTGTTCGTAATAGCTGCTGGACGCGCGGACGTGAATTTGTCTTCCGGCGAGGTCGTCTGGTGTTTCGATCTCGTCGGCCGAACTGCCGGTCACGATGACTTCGTTCACGCCTTCGAGCAATGGCCGGGTGAACTCGAGATTGTCCCGGCGCATCTCGGTTATCGTCAGGTCGGCTGCGATCAGGTCGGCATGCCCCTCGAGCAGCGCCGGGATCAGCTGATCCCGACTGAGCGGTATGACGATCACTAGAACCCTGACGTTCCGGCGCCCCAGTTGGTCGTTCAGGTAAGTCTCAAGGCGCTTGGTCAGCTCCCACGCAGCTCCGCGTGGTTCACCACCGTCGTAATAGAACATGTAGCCGCCGTACGGGACGACCACGCGAATCATCCGCCTCTCCGTCATACCCTCCAGGTCGCCCGTCCAGGGCGCCCAGATTTCACGGTAGGGCAGCGGCAATATGTCGTCGATCGCAGGGGAGCCGCCACCGGCCTCGTTACGTTCGATGCGGACGGAATCGCCACGATCGGAGCAGGCACCCAACGCGCAAATTGCGCAGATTAGGACGGCCAGCGGGCCCGCAGTCCGGCTGGCGGCTGCCAGGCTAGTCTGGTGGTGCATGCGCGCACTCTAACATTCCGAAGCTGACCCACTTCGGGGAGGCGAGCCGGTCGGGCGGTGCGGCGAAGTGAGCGGCTACAGCCATAGCGTCATCCGCTCGGGACTCGCTCCGGCGTCTAGAAGCGGAACTGCCAGCCCACGAGATATCCGGTCACCCTGAGGTCGACCCGGAAATCGGGCTCGTCGAAGTCGACCGCCAGATACCGGTAAGAGAACGCCAGCGAGGACCTGGGGCTGAGCGCCATCGTGGCGCCGACCAGCACGTTCAAGTCGCGTTCCGAGCCTATCCCGAATCCGCCGATGTCGCCCCGTGCCACCAGCCCCCAACGCGGGCCCAACGGATAATTGAAGCGGATGCCCACGAGCGGATCGACCCACGTCTCGCGCTCGCGCGCGGCCGGTCCGGGATTCAGGGCGAGATCGAGCTCCAGGGAGACGGTTCGCAGTCCGGCGATCAGGCCGATGTGGTCGATCGACGCCGGGTGGTAGACGCCGGAAAACTCGACGGCGTTGCCACTGACCTTGGCCTCGGCCGATAACGGCCCCAGGGTGAAGCGGTCGCTGTAAGACACGTAGAACGCGTCGGCTATCAACGACCAGCGTCCCTTGCGGGCCTCGGCGCTGATGAAACCGGCGACATCGAGGTTGTCCAGCGCAAAGAACGAGTAATCCGGATTGAGTTCCGGGAAGTCGACGTCGTCAGCACCGGCGGAGCCGTCGATGGTCGCCAGCCAGAGATACGGCGTCACGGAGAATTCCCACGCGTCCGCACCGCCGTCCTCCGCTGCAGCCGGCGCTGCCGTGGTCACCAGGCAGCACGCGATCAACGAGGCGGTCGGCGCCAGCCATCGGCGGTGGCCGGGAACATGTCTTGGGCTCATAGCTGGCTCCTTATTGGCAGCAGCCGGACGAAGCCGGCGACGAAGCGTTGCCACCAGCTTGTCTGGGGCTCTTTGGTATACACGACCGGCTGGCCATCCGCACCGGTCCCGTGCCAGCGCAACCGGCCCTCGTCGTCGAGCTTGACCTGCCAGGCATAGGTAGAAAAAGCCGCCTCAATGGCATCGTCCAGCGCCGCAGCCATCTCGGGCGAGCGGATGATAACGCCCAGCTCGGTATTGATGTATGCCGAGCGGGGATCGAAGTTGAACGAACCAATGAACAGCTCACGCCGGTCCACGACGAAGGCCTTGGTGTGCAGCGTTGCCTTCGCTCCGCTGGCCGCGATGAACTCCTGTCCCTCGAAACTCACATCGCGCCTGACCTCGTAGATCTCGACGCCGGCCCTGAGCAGCGGCTTGCGCGCGGGCGCATAGCCGCCATGCACAGTGAACTGGTTGTTGGCGGCGAGCGAGTTGGTGACCACGGTCACCTCGACGCCGCGTTCCTCGAGCCGGGCCAGCGCCTCGATCCCCGACTTGAGGGGCACGAAATAGGGCGAGATCAGCAGGATCTCGTTCTGGGCCCCCGAGAGCGAGTCACTGAGCCCGGTCATGATCGACTCCGCGGTCTCGGCGCGTTTCTTGTAAGTCTTGTCGGGCGAGTCCACGGTCAGCACATACGGGGCCCAGGTCAAGGCATCCGTATCGCCGCCAGCATCCAGCGACGCCATGACTTTAGCCCGCAGGGCGTCCCCATACAGCCGGTAGTCCTCCTCGGCATAGATTTCCTCGATCGACTGGTCCAGCTGCCGGCGCACCGTCGCCAGGGCCGCATCGAGGTCCTCCGGCATCTTTGCGAAGGCAGGGAGCGGCATCGCGCGCTCGTGACTCCAGTAGAGATCGAACGAGTCGGACACCTCGTCCACCACCGGCCCGATGGCCATGACATCCAGATCGGCAAACTGAGAGTCGCGCCGGGCCCCGAAATACTCGCCGGCGATATTGCGCCCGCCGATAATGGTCACCTGGTTGTCCGCGGTGAAGGACTTGTTGTGCATCCTGCGGTTGATGCGCGAGAAATCGAAGATGCCATCGCGGAATCGGGCCGAACGGCTCGCGAAGGGGTTGAAGACCCGGACTTCCACGTTGGGATGGTGGTCGACTGCCGCCCAGCCCAGGTCCAGGCCCGAAGTGAACATGTCGTCGATCAGCAGCCGTACTCGCACCCCGCGATCGGCAGCGTGCAGCAATTCGCTGACGAACACCTGGCCGGCCGGGTCGCTCTTGATGAGGTAGTACTGCGCGTCGATAGTCCGCTCCGCGCGGCGCATGAGCACGATCCGGGCGGTCAGCGCATCCATGGCGTCGGAAAGCGCATAGAAGCCGCTCTGGCCCTCCTGCCGACCCACCGACAGCTCCGCGACGCTGCGCCCGAGGGCGGTGTCCGCGGTGTCGGCCGCGGGCGGCGCAGTGCTGGCCTCACGTGGGTAATCGAAATCGACGGTCGCGCAGCCCGATATCAGGATGATGGCGACAGGCAATATGCAACGCAACAGTCGTAGCATGGACATGAATGTTTCCTCCGCTCTGCATGAAGCTTAATACAGACACGGCGCATATATCGGGCCGCCCCGCCGGTTGCGTGACGATGTCGCTGACGCAGTCGCGCTCGGTATGCCAAGATTCAGTTATCTCGCCCAACCCAGGAGAGGAATATGCAACGCAATGAAGGCACCGTCGACCGCGCGCTGCGCATCATCGCCGGCCTCGGCATCCTGTCGCTGGTCTTCGTCGGCCCGCAGACCCCGTGGGGCTGGCTCGGGCTCGTGCCGCTGGCGACGGGGCTACTCGGCGTCTGCCCGGTCTACTCCGTCCTCGGCATCAGGACTTGCCCGGCACCCAAGCCCTGATCCACGCGCCCTCTTGAGCAGGGGGCGACCAAAAAAGATGCCCGGCCCCGCTAATGCGGGACCGGGCACCAGGGGGACGCCGCCGGGGGGCAGCGCTCAGGGGACTCAGGCCAGTTCGAAGCGGTCGGCGTTCATCACCTTGGTCCAGGCCGCGACGAAGTCCCCGACGAACTTCTCCCGGTTGTCGTCCTGGGCGTAGACCTCGGCGTAAGAACGCAGGATCGAGTTGGAGCCGAACACCAGGTCGACACGCGTGGCCGTCCACTTGACTGCGCCCGTCTTGCGGTCACGAATCTCGTAGAGGTTCTTGCCGGCCGGCTGCCACTCGTAGGCCATGTCGGTGAGGTTGACGAAGAAATCGTTCGTCAGCGCGCCGACGCGGTCCGTGAACACGCCGTGCTGCGTGCCGCCGTGGTTGGTGCCCAGCACCCGCAGGCCACCTACCAGCACCGTCATTTCGGGGGCGGTCAGGCCCATCAGCTGGGTGCGGTCGAGCAGCATCTCCTCGGCGCTCACCACATAGTCCTTCTTCAGCCAGTTGCGGTAGCCGTCGTGGACGGGCTCCAGCGGCTCGAAGGACTCGACATCCGTCTGCTCCTGCGTGGCGTCGCCGCGGCCCGGCGCGAAGGGCACCGTGATGTCGTGGCCGGCAGCCCGGGCCGCCTGCTCGATGCCCACGTTGCCCGCCAGCACGATCACGTCCGCCACGCTGGCGCCGGTCTCGGCCGCGATCGGCTCGAGGACGGCCAGGACCTTGGCGAGGCGCTCGGGCTCGTTGCCCTCCCAGTCCTTCTGCGGGGCCAGGCGGATCCGCGCGCCATTCGCGCCGCCACGGAAGTCCGAGCCGCGGAAGGTCCGGGCGCTGTCCCAGGCCGTCGCAACCATCTCGCTGACGGTCAGGTCGCTGGCGGCGATCTTCGCCTTGACGGCCTCGACATCGTAGTCGGTGCTGCCGGCCGGGACCGGATCCTGCCAGATCAGATCTTCCGCCGGGACCTCGGGACCGAAGTACCGGGCCTTGGGGCCCATGTCGCGATGGGTCAGCTTGAACCAGGCGCGGGCGAAGACCTCGGAGAAGTAGTCGGGGTCCCGGTAGAACCGCTCGGAAATCTTGCGGTACTCCGGATCCATCTTCATCGCCATGTCGGCGTCGGTCATGATCGGGTTGAGGCGGATCGCGGGGTCCTCAACGTCGACCGGCTTGTCCTCCTCCTTGATATCGATCGGCTCCCACTGCCAGGCACCGGCGGGGCTCTTCTTCAGCTCCCAGTCGTAGTTCAGCAGCAGGTGGAAGTAGCCGTTGTCCCACTGCGTCGGGTGGGTGGTCCAGGCGCCCTCGATGCCGCTGGTGACGGTGTCGCGGCCGACGCCGCGCTTGGTGTGGTTGTTCCAGCCCAGTCCCTGCTCCTCGACTGGGGCGGCCTCCGGCTCGGGCCCCAGCAGGGCGGCATCGCCGTTGCCGTGGGACTTGCCCACCGTGTGGCCGCCGGCCGTCAGGGCGACGGTCTCCTCATCGTTCATGGCCATGCGGGCGAAGGTCACGCGCACGTCATGGGCGGTCTTCAAGGGGTCCGGGTTGCCGTCGACGCCCTCCGGGTTCACGTAGATCAGGCCCATCATCACGGCGGCCAGCGGGTTCTCGAGGTCGCGCTCGCCCGAATAGCGGCTGCCCTCGCTGCCCGTGGGCGCGAGCCACTCCTTCTCGGAGCCCCAGTAGACGTCCTTCTCGGGGTGCCAGATATCCTCGCGACCGAAGGCGAAACCATAGGTCTTGAAGCCCATGGACTCGTAGGCCACGTTGCCGGCCAGGATCATCAGGTCGGCCCAGCTGATCTTGTTGCCGTACTTCTTCTTGATCGGCCACAGCAGGCGCCGGGCCTTGTCGAGATTCACGTTGTCCGGCCAGGAGTTCAGCGGGGCGAAGCGCTGGTTGCCCGTGCCGCCGCCGCCGCGGCCGTCGGCCACGCGGTAGGAGCCCGCGGCGTGCCAGGCCATGCGGATCATCAGGCCGCCGTAATGGCCCCAGTCCGCCGGCCACCACGGCTGGCTGTCGGTCATGAGATCGACGAGGTCCTGCTTGAGCGCCGCGACATCGAGCTTCTTCAGCTCCTCGCGGTAGTCGAAGTCCTTGCCGAGCGGGTTGGACTTGGTGTCGTGCTGGTGGAGGATGTCGAGGTTGAGCGCGTTCGGCCACCACTCCATGGTGGACTGGCCGGCCTCCGTATTCGCGCCATGCATCACGGGACACTTGCCTTGGCTGGACATGATCAGATCCTTCCTTCCGGGTTGGGTTTGCTGTGGACCCGTAAGTTAAAGGGCAGCTCTCAATAGTTCCAATCGTTTGTTTTCATCGTATCGATAGATATTGTCAATCGATGTCCGGGGCGCGGCGTTTCGCCACCCGGCAGGGTCTGAGGCAGACTACGGCCGTGAGCCCCGGGCGCGGGGCGCCGAGTCCCGGAGACTGATGCACCTGCAACAGGGATTGATTCTCGCCATCCTGGTGGCCACGGTCGCGCTGTTCCTATGGGGCCGCTGGCGGCATGACATGGTGGCGCTGGCCGCCCTGCTCGCTTGCGTGCTGCTGGGCCTCGTCCCGTCCGCCGATGCTTTCTCTGGCTTCGCCCATCCGGCGGTGATCACGGTCGCCTGCGTGCTGGTGCTCAGCCGGGCGCTGCAGGCGTCCGGGGCGGTCGACCTCATGGTGCGCAAAGTCATGCCGGCGGAGGCCGGGCCGCTGCTCACGATCGCCGCCCTGACGGGGGTCGGCGCGGTGCTGTCGGGCTTCATGAACAATGTCGGGGCATTGGCCCTGCTGATGCCGGTGGCCCTGCAGGTGGCGGCGAAACAGCAGCTGCCGCCCGGCCAGGTGCTGATGCCGCTGGCTTTCGGCTCGATCCTCGGCGGCATGACGACGATGGTCGGCACCCCGCCGAACCTGATCGTATCCGGCTTCCGCGCCGAGGCCGCCGGCGACAGCTTCGCCATGTTCGACTTCACGCCCGTCGGCATCGCCGTCGCCCTCGCGGGCGTACTCTTCGTGGTGCTGCTGGGCCGTCGACTGGTGCCGGCCCGCGAGCGCAGCGGCGCCGAGGAGTTCGACACCGGCGCGTACATCACCGAGGCACGGGTGACGGAGGACAGCAAGGCGGCGGGCCTCAGGCTGCGCCAGGTCGAGGCCGCGCTGGAGGAGCACGAGGCCCAGGTGCTCAGCCTGGTGCGCAACGACGTCCGCGTGAATGCGCCGCAGGCCAACCGGCAGGTCCAGGCCGGGGACATCCTGGTGATCGAGGCCGAGCCCGAGGGGCTCGGGGGCGCGCTCGCCAGCATGGGCCTGACACTCGAAGAGGAGAAGCCGCAGCTCGGTGACGAGCCGCTCGCGCCCGCGACGCGCGGCGAGGACGAGGAGCCGGAAGACAAGGGCGGCAGCGAGGAGAACGTGCTGGTGGAAGTGACCATCCTGCCCGGTTCCACGCTGCTGGAGCTGTCCGCCAGCCGGGTGCGGCTGCGGACGCGCTACGGCATCAACCTGCTCGCAGTTTCCCGGCGCGGCCGGCGCTCGCTGGCGCGGCTGCGCACCATGCGTTTCAAGGCCGGCGACGTGCTGCTGCTGCAGGGCCCGGAGGAAACGATCACCGAGTTCGCCAACGAGACCGGCTGCGTGCCGCTGGCGGCGCGCTCGCTGCGCCTGCCGGACCGGCGCAAGATGGTCCTGGCCACCGGGATCATGTTGCTGGCGGTGGCCGGCGCGGCGCTGGGGCTGCTGCCCGCGGCCATCTCCTTCGCGGCCGGCGTGCTGGCGACCATGGCGCTGCGCACGCTGCCGCTGCGGCAGGTGTACCAGTCCATCGACTGGCCCGTGATCATCCTGCTGGGTGCCCTGATCCCGGTGGCCGCCGCCATGGAAACGACCGGCGCCGCCGACCTCGTGGCGCGGCTGCTGCTGGACAACATCGCGCAGGGCAACGCCGTGATCGGCCTGGTCGTCGTGCTGGTGGTCAGCATGACGCTGTCCGACCTGATGAACAACGCCGCGACCGCGGCCATCATGTGCCCGATCGCCATCGGCGCCGCCGCGCAGCTCGGCGTCAACGCCGACCCCTATCTGATGGCCGTGGCGGTCGGCGCCTCCTGCGCCTTCCTCACGCCCATCGGCCACCAGAACAACACCCTGATCCTGGGGCCGGGCGGGTTCCGCTTCGGCGACTACTGGCGCCTCGGGCTGCCGCTGGAAATACTGGTGGTCCTGGTGGGCGTACCGATGCTGTTGTGGGTATGGCCGCTATGACAGGGCGCAACACGCCATGAGACTGCTGGCCATCATCGTGCTGGGCCTGTTTCTGGTCACCTGCTCCCCCCCGCTGACTCAGCTGCAGCAGGTGGAGCGCGACGGCGTGCTCCGCGTCGTCACGCGCAATGCCCCGACCACGTACTACATCGGCGCGGAGGGCCCGGTGGGACCGGAGTACGAGCTGGCGACGGGCTTCGCCGAGTTCCTGGGCGTGGACCTGGAGATCTACACCGTCGACAGCCTGGCGCAGGTACTGCCGGAGGTGATCGCCGGCCGGGCGCAACTGGCGGCCGCGGGGCTCACGGTCACGCCGGCCCGCGAGCAGGAGGTGAGTTTCGGCCCGGTCTATCGTCGCGTCACCCAGCAGCTGGTCTACCGCCGCGGCAGCTGGCGGCCGCGCGACCTGGAGCAGCTCGTCGGGGGACGGCTGGAGGTGGTCGCCGGCAGCAGCTACGTCGACACGCTCGAGGAACTGCGGCTGACCCTGCCCGGCCTGACCTGGCTGGAAAACCCGACCGCCGAAACCCAGGAACTGCTCGCGGAAGTCGCCAACGGCACCATCGACTACACCGTGGCCGACTCGACCGCAGTGCTGGTGAACCGCTACTTCCATCCCGATATCCGGACCGCCATGGACATCAGCGAGTCGCAGCCGATTGCCTGGGCCTTTCGCGCCGGCGATGACCGCAGCCTGCTCGACCGGGCCGAGGCGTATTTCGCGGAGGCCGCGGCGAACGGCCGCATCGCGGAGATCATGGAACGCTATTACGGCCATACGGACCGCTTCGACTATGTCGGCTCCCGGACCTTCCTGCGACACGTGGAATCACGTCTGCCTCAGTACGAGGCCTGGTTCCGGGAGGCTGCGGTCGAGCACGGCTTCGACTGGCGCCTGCTGGCGGCGCTGGCGTACCAGGAATCCCACTGGAACCCGCGCGCCGTGTCTCCTACCGGGGTGCGCGGACTGATGATGCTGACTCGTGACACCGCCGCGGCCATGGGCGTCGCTGACCGCAACGATCCCGAGCAGAGCATCCGGGGCGGCGCCGCCTACCTGCGCCGGGTCATCGGCAAGATTCCCGAGCGTATCCCGGAGCCGGACCGGACCTGGATGGCGCTGGCCGGCTACAACGTGGGCTTCGGGCACCTCGAGGACGCCCGCCGCATCACGGAGACCCGCGGGCTGGACCCCGACCGCTGGGCCCATGTGCGGGACAGCCTGCCGCTGCTCACCCAGGAACGCTGGTACCAGCGCGTGCGCTTCGGCTATGCCCGCGGCTGGGAGCCCGTGCGCTACGTGGACAACATCCGGCGCTACCTCGAGATCCTGAGCTGGATCACCGCCGAGACCACCGTGTCACGGCGCAGCCCTCCCTCAGCGGCGGCGCTGGAAGAAGCTTCGGAGTAGCGCCCCGCACGCGTCGGACAGGACCCCGCCCGTCACCTCGACGCGGTGGTTCAGCTGGGGAGCCTGCAGGAGGTCGAACACGCTGCCGGCCGCGCCGGCCCTCGGGTCGGCCGCGCCGTAGACCAGCCGCGCGACACGCGCGTGCACCAGGGCCCCGGCGCACATCGGGCAAGGCTCCAGCGTCACGTAGAGCGTCGTGCCCGGCAGACGGTAATTGCCGATCGCCTCGCCGGCGGCGCGCAGCACCCGGATCTCCGCGTGCCCGGTCGGATCGCTGGAGGCGATCGGCCGGTTCCAGCCTTCCGCCAGCACCTCGCCGTCCGGGCCGACCAGCACCGCGCCGACCGGCACCTCGCCCTCCGCCTCCGCGCAGACCGCCAGCTCCAGTGCCCGGCGCATGTGGAGCTCGTCCATCTCTGGCGAGCCTGCGGCGACGCTCATTGCAGCGGCATAACCCCCGCGAACCGCACCCCCGAGAGCAGTGCCATGTCACGTTTCCAGGTGGCCAGATCGTCGCGCTCGAACTGGTTGAGGTGGTCATGACCGCAGGCACGCGCCATCACCTGCATGAGCTGCACCGATGCGTTGAGGAAGTTGCCCAGCTGCCGCGCCGACCGGTCGACGTCGATCCTCTTGCGCAGCTCCGGTTTCTGCGTGGCGACGCCGGAGGGACAGTTGTTGGTATGGCACATTCGCGCGGCGACACAGCCGACGGCCTGGATCGCCGAGTTGGCCAGCGCGACGCCGTCGGCGCCCAGGGCCATGGCCTTGACGAAATCCATCGGCACGCGCAGGCCGCCGGTGATGATCAAAGTCACCCGGCCGCTGGCCTTCTGCTCGTCCAGGTGCTTGCGCGCCCGGGCCAGGGCGGGAATCGTCGGCACGCTGATGTGATCGCGGAACATCTCGGGCGCCGCGCCGGTCGCGCCCCCGCGGCCGTCGAGAATGACGTAGTCGGCGCCGGCGTCGAGCGCGAACTGGATGTCCCGCTCGATGTGGTTGGCGCTGAGCTTGAAGCCGACGGGGATGCCGCCGCTGATCTCGCGCACCCGGCCGGCGAACTGCCGGAAGTCCTGTACCGAGGAAAGGTCACGGAACGTGGGCGGCGAGACGGCGGGCTCGCCCTCTTCCAGGCCCCGAACCGCCGCGATCCTCTTGCTCACCTTGTTCCCCGGCAGGTGCCCGCCGGTCCCCGTCTTGGCGCCCTGCCCCCCCTTGAAATGGAAGGCCTGAACTTTTTCCA
>JASFEC010000051.1:0-11458 GCA_050125045.1 Gammaproteobacteria bacterium
ACGATCTCCAGCAGCAGGCGGGCGCGGTTCTCCAGCGGCCCGCCCCACTCGTCCTCGCGCTTGTTGGTCACCGGCGACAGGAACTGCGCCAGCAGGTAGCCGTGCGCGGAGTGGACCTGCACCCCGCTGAAGCCGGTCTCGCGCGCGATCGCCGCGGTCGTGGCGAAGCGCTGGATGACGTCGCGAATCTCGTCGCCTGACAGCGCGCGCGGGCGGGCGAACAGGCCGAGCAGGTCGAGGCCCTCCGTGGAGGCGGAGACCGGTTGCGAGGAACTCATGCGGGAACACTGCCGGCCGGGGTGGCTGATCTGCATCCAGAGATGATTCCCGGCCGCCGTGCCGGCTTTTGCCCACGCAGCGAGCTCGCTCCAGCCATGGCGGTCCTCGATCACCACGTTCCCCGGCCGCTCCAGCCAGCGCCGGTCCACCATCACGTTGCCGGTGATCGACAGTCCCACGCCACCGGCGGCCCAACGGCGATAGAGGCGCGCATGGCGCTCGTTGGCCTGGTCGTCCGCCGCCGCCAGGCCCTCGGTCATGGCGGCCTTGGCGATGCGGTTCGGCAGGGTCGCGCCGCAAGGCAGGCGCAAGGGATCGGCGAGTTCGGGCATGGCAACGGTCTCGTCGTGCGGGCTCTCGCAGCATACCGCGCCGGGCACCCGTGCGGCAGCGCTCAGGTAGAATCGCCCGACCACGCGCTCGAGGGGCAAGCGATGTCGGACGGACCACTGATCACCAACGACGCCGTCGTGCTGGGGCTGCTGGCCCTGATCCTCGGCGGCGTGTTCTGGACCCAGCAGAGCCGCATCCCCTTGTTCCAGCGTTTCTACACCTACGTTCCCGCGCTCCTGCTGTGCTATTTCATCCCGTCGCTGCTTAACACCTTCGGCATCATCGACGGCAACGCCTCGAACCTGTATTTCGTCGCCTCGCGCTATCTGCTGCCCGCCTGCCTCGTGCTCCTGACCCTGTCCATCGACCTGCCCGCCGTGGCGCGGCTGGGCAACAAGGCCGTGATCATGTTCTTCACCGGCACCTTCGGCATCATCGTCGGCGGCCCGCTGGCCCTCCTGGTGGTCGGCGCGATCTCCCCGGAAACGGTGGGCGGCGACGGGCCCGAAGCGGTGTGGCGCGGCATGACCACCATCGCCGGGAGCTGGATCGGCGGCGGCGCCAACCAGGCGGCGATGAAAGAAGTGTTCGACGTCGGGGACAACCTGTTCGGCCAGATGATTGCGGTCGACGTGCTGTGCGCCAGCGTGTGGCTGGCGGTGCTGCTGTTCTTCGCCTCGCGGGCCAGGGAGATCGATACGCGCACCGGGGCCGACACCACGGCGATCGAGGATCTGAAGCGACGCATCGAGCTGTACCACGCCCAGCATGCGCGCATCCCGCGCCTCGCCGACCTGATGTTTCTCGCGGCCATCGGTTTCGGGGTCACCGCGGTGGCGCACATGGGCGCCGATACCATTGCGCCCTGGATCGCTGCGAACGCGCCCGGCCTCGACCGCTTCAGCCTCACCAGCGGCTTCTTCTGGCTGGTAGTGATCGCCACCACCGGCGGCCTGATGCTGTCCTTCACGCGCGCGCGCAGGCTCGAGGGCGCAGGCGCCTCCACCGTGGGCTCGGCCTTCCTGTACATCCTCGTCGCCAGCATCGGCATGAAGATGGACATCACCGCAGTGCTCTCCAACCCGGGCCTGTTCGGCGTCGGCATGATCTGGATCGGCTTCCACGCCGGGCTGCTGCTGATCGTTGGCAAACTGATCAAGGCGCCGTTGTTCTACCTCGCGGTCGGCAGCCAGGCGAACGTCGGCGGGGCGGCTTCGGCGCCGGTGGTGGCCTCGGCTTTCCATCCCTCGCTGGCGCCGGTGGGCGTGCTGCTGGCCGTGCTGGGTTATGGCGTCGGCACCTACGGCGCCTGGCTGTGCGGCCAGATCCTGCGCGTCATCGCGGCCGGGTGAGGGCGCGCGGCTGATGCCGGTATCCGCCGAGGACTGTATCGATGCGCTGCTGGCAGAGTATGCGCCGGCCTCCCTGTTGGTGATCGGGGATGCTGCACCTCTGCGGGAGACGTCGGCCGAGGTGACACGCCTTGCGGCGGCGGAAGCGCTGGAGCAGCTCGATGGACTCGGCCGCTTCGACGCCGCCATCGTGTCCGGGCTGCTTGAGGCAATGGAATCCGCGGACGCCGAGGCCGTGCTCGGACGGCTGAAGAACCTGCACACCAGCCGCTTCCTGCTGCTGGCCGACCCGGCCCGCGCCTGCCTCGGGCACGACGCCCTGCTGGCATTGGCGCTCGCCCCCTTCGAGCACCTGGCCGACGGCCGCGTCGCCTGGCGCTACGATCTCGACCGCTACAACCCGGAGCGGGGCTGGAACAACCCGGAGGACTGGGCCAACCCGCAGAATTTCGACCGGTTCCGCTGGTAGCCAACCGGGGCGCCTGATGTCCGAGCCCGAAGCCCACCGGGAACACATCGTCCGCGGCATGCTGGCCGCGCTGGGCGCGTTCTTCATGTTCACCGTGATGAACGTGTTTGCGAAGCTGCTGAGCGCGAATCACTCGGTGATCGAGATCGCCTTCTACCGCAACCTGATCGCCAGCCTGCCGTTCCTTTTCATGGTCTTCGTGCTCGGCCGGCGCCAGATCCTGGTGATCCGCAGCAAGCCCTCGCTGGTCGGGTTGCGCGCGGTTCTTGGCGCCGTCTCGCTGATGACCACCTTCCTCGCTTTCTCGCTCATGCCCATGGCCGAGACCACGGTGCTGCTGTTCACCGCGTCGCTGTTCCTGCCGGTGCTCGGCGTGTTCGTGCTCGGCGAGAAGGTCGGGCCCTGGCGCTGGTCGGCGGTGGTGATCGGCTTCGCCGGCGTGGCGGTGATGGCCAGCCCGACGGGGAGCGTGAACATGCTCGGCGTCGCGGTGGCGCTGGTCGCGGCGCTGATGCACGCCAGCCTGCAGGTCGTGCTGCGCTACCTCGGCCGCTATGAGAGTCCCGAGACGGTGACCTTCTACTTCATGGTGATCGGCACGCTGGTGACCGCGCTGCCGCTGCCCTTCGTCGCGGTGACGCCGACGCTGGCCGAGATTCCGCTGCTGTTCGGCGTGGGCCTCTCGGGTGCGGCCGCGCAGTGGCTGCTTTCCACAGCCTTCCGCAACGCGCCGGCAGCAGTGGTCACGGTGTTCAACTACAGCGGCATCGTCTGGGCCACGCTGTTCGGGTGGCTGATCTGGAACGACTGGCCGCTGCCCCACGTGCTTGCCGGCGCTGCGATCGTCATCGCGTCCAATGCGCTGATAATCTGGCGCGAAAGCCGCCGCCGCCCGATCACGGGCGCACGGGTGCGGGCGAAGTTCTGAGTCGCAGCCGAGACTTGCACGAGTAGAACAGCAGACGGCGCTCTGGGATACTTGGGTCGCAACCGATCAACCCGTGGGGGCTTGTTGCAGGCGAAGTCCCGCCGGCCTGGTCGCACAGTTCGTGCACCCTGGAGGAACCGCCATGCACAGCACGCAGACCTACGAGCCCGAGCCGCCGCGGCGTACTTCACCTCGCCTCGTGCGCATCGTGCTGGCGACCGCGTTGCTCCTGTTGGTGCCGCTGGTGGCGATGCAAGTCACCGACCAGGTGGCTTGGACCACGGGCGATTTCATCGCCATGGGCACGCTGCTGGCGAGCGCGGCCCTGGCCTACGAGTTCGCGGTGAGAAAGGCGCGCAGCGCCCCGGCTCGGTTCGCCGTCGGCACGATGGTGTTTGCCCTGTTGCTGCTCGTCTGGGCCGTGCTCGCCGTCGGCCTGGACTGAGGCAGCGATGGCTGGCCGGGGTCGCCGCGCAGGAAGAACGCGAACACTTTCAGCAGGGTCGGTGAATCGGCGCGGGCGCGCAGCAGCGCAATCGAGAGCACGAAGAGCGCGGCCCAGCCGTTCAGCCGCATGACGTCCGCGGGGGTGGCGTCAGCCCGAACCGGGCAGGCCAGTCAGCCGTTCGTCGCCGAACAGCGTCATCCCGGGGGCCAGCATCCGGATGTAGCGGTCGAAATAGAGGAACTGTTTCACCAGCAGGGTGAACTCGCGCGGGAAGCGGATGCCATGGCGGCGGCCGACCCGCACCAGGTCCATCAACGCGCGGTTGAGATCGTCGTCGTCCGGCGGCTCCGCCGGCTCCACCCCGCCCCAGCCATCGTGGCCGTGCCCGGCGTACCCGCCGGCGCCGCCCATGGCCGGGGCGTCGGGCGCCAGCTCGAGCCGGCGGAAAAGGGCCTCGAGATCCGCCGCAAGGGCCGCGGTGTCGACACCCTCTTTGGTCGCGCCCATCACCGCCAGGCCCTCGGCCACCACCTTGAAGTCGCCGCGCGGCAGGCCGTCGGCCAGCGCGAACATCGCTTTCCAGGTCTCCTCGCGGATGCGCCCGACGATGCCGAAATCGATGAAGCCGATGCGCCCGTCGCGCAGCGCCATCAGGTTCCCGGCGTGCAGGTCGGCGTGGAAGGTCCGGCACTGCATCAGGCTGCCGAACCAGGTGTTCAGCGCCGTCACCAGCAAGCCCTCCGGGTCGTCGGTGCAGCGCTTCAGCGCCTCGGGATCAGTCAGGGACGCGCCGAAGAAGCGTTCCATGGTCAGCACCCGCGCCGTGCTCAGCGCCGGGTAGACCCGTGGGGCCACGGCGAGATCATTGAGCGTGTCATCAAGGTACTGGCGGAAGGCCTCGATGTTGGCGGCCTCCCGGACGAAATCGCACTCTTCCAACATTGAGCCCTGGATCTCCTCGACGATGGCCGCCAGCGAGGCGTGCGCAGCGCCGGGCGTAACCCGCTCGACCACCTTGGCCACGAGGTGCAGCAGGTTCAGGTCGGTGCGGATGATCTTCTCGACGCCCGGCTTGCGCACCTTCAGCACCACGTCTTCGCCGCTCCTCAGCTGCGCGGCATGGACCTGGGCAATCGAGGCCGAGGCGAGCGGCTCCGGGTCGACCCAGGCGAACTCGCTCTCGAGCTTGTCGCCGAGCTCTTCCTTGAGCGCCCGGTGGATGGTCTTCCAGGGCAGCGGCGTGGTCTGGTCAAGGCAGTGCTGGAACTCCTGCACCCAGTCGTCCGGGAACATGGACGGCGAGCTGGCGATGAACTGGCCGAGCTTGATGTAGGTCGCGCCCAGCCGCTCGAACGTGCGGCGCGCCAGCAGCGGCGTCGGCGGCCGGTCGCCGAGCAACCAGCCCACGCCGGTCCCGGCCAGGACGCGGCCGGTCTGGCCCAGGCGCAGCGCGCCCTTGACGGTGAGTCCCAGCGCCTCGGCGGCGGCGTTCATACGCCGTGCCGCCTCAGCGCCCGGCCCGCACGGAGCGCTGCAGCGCTCCGTCGACGAAGTCCCGCACGCCGCGATGGAAGCGGAAGCCCAGGTGCCCGCCCGGGTACCAGAGGATCTCGGGCTGGTCCCAGTGGTGCCAGAGCATCTCGACCTGGGCCGGGGGCACGAAGCGGTCGGCCAGCGCGCCGAACACGAAGCGCCTGTCTTTCGGCACCCTCGGCTGAAGCGCCAGCGGCGAGACCGGCCGCAGGGCGGCGCTGATGCGTTCGGGCGTGATGTTCTGCGCCTCGGCCTGCGCCAGTGCGCGGCCGCTGGCGTGGTAACAGGTGAGCTCGCCAAACTCGGCCGGCGGAATGCCGGCGATGGCGCAATCCAGTTCGTCCTCCAGCGAGGCGACCAGCGCCGTCGAGTAACCTCCCAGCGACAGGCCGGTGACCGCGATATGCTCGGCGCCCTCTTCCCGCAGCCAGCCGATCAGTCGCCGCACATCCCATGCCGTCTGGGTCAGCGCATGCAGTGTATTGGTCACGTCGCCCGTGAGGAATCCGGCTCCACTCATTACGCCGTTGCCGCGGTGGCCGTGCAGGGGCAGCACGGGCAGGGCGATGTTCACGCCGCGACGCTGCAGCCAGCCGACGCCCATGACGCGCAGGTCGAACCAGGTCCGGCCCATGGCGAGGCCGTGGATGCAGATCACCCAGTCGCGGCTGCCCGGGGCGCGCACGACCCGCACCTCGGCCGTCCGGTTGTTCGCGTATCCCATCCAGCGCTCGCGGCCCGGAGCGCCGGTCCTCGGCTCGAACTCGCTGTCGAAGCGCATCACCTCGTAGTCGATCCCGGCAGTTCGCTCGGCCCCTACCGCGACGGGCCCCAGCGGCGGCGGCTCCTGGTGGAATCCGGCCGGCTCCTCGAGCCATCCATTGGCCCGGAGCCAGTCCAGGGTCTCGTCCAGTTCACGGCCCACCCGTGACTGGATAGGGCGGCTATAGACGCCCATCGAGGAGGCCAAACTCCCGACCACCGCTTCGTCCAGCGCAATCTCGGCCGAGAGACGCACGTCCAGGGGCGGGATCTCGTACCCGGCCGGCGGCGCCAGGTCATCCGCGGTCAGGCGCGCGGCTGCCAGCCCGCCCACTGCCGACAGGGCGCCGAGCACCAGCGCAGCCAGGGGTTCGAAGAGCAACATCAGCACGGCGAAGAGCAGCCCGACAAGCGCACCGGTCGCCGCGGTCCGGGAAATCAGGCGGTCGCCGGGGAAGAACAGCGTGGCGCCCGCGCCGGTGACGAGCAGTCCACCCGGAATCGCCGCCAACACCAGTCCGGCCAGACCGCCCCCGGCGCCGTAACCGAACCAGGCCACCCCCGCGAGGGCGAGCAACCATGTTTCCGGGCGCCGTGCACTTTCGAAATCCATTAATCCCTACCTTCCTCGCCGAGTAACCCGGCCCGGCCGGCGCCGCGCTGGCTCCGACCCGCCACTGCTAAGCATAATAGTCGACTCCGTGCCGGCTCACTCCTGGGGAAACCATGCCGCTCACCGACGACCACTGCCGTGACCTGCCGCCGCAAGCGCGGCGCTATGACACGCCTGTCGAGGAGGGGCTGGTCTTCTCGGTGTTCCCCAACGGCACCAAGTGCTGGGTCCTGACCTACCTGGTGGACGGCTTTACGCGACGGCGCACCCTGGGACTCTTCCCGGAAATGACGCTCGAGCAGGCGCTCGAGGCGGCGGCGCAGGCGCGCCGCATCCTGGCCGCGGAGACGGAACTCGCGCGCTTTGGGGAACCCACCGGTGCCGCCGGCCGTCGCAGCGTGCTGGTCACCATGGTCGAGGGTAGGCCCTATCTCGCCGTGGCCCTCGGCATGGGCTCCATCGCAGCCCTCGGACTGCTGCTGGTCTGGCTGCTCGGCTAGGCCGCCGGGGCTACCAGGGAATCCGCTCGCCGTTCCAGGCGAAGAAGCCGCCGTTCGCGCGGGGCTCGAGGCCGTCGATCACGCGCAGGAGCTGCTCCGCAGCCCGCTCGGCGCCGAACAGCTTGTCGGCCGGCACACCGCCCTGGAAGGGCGCCGACAAGCCGGTGTCAGTCGTGCCGGGGTGCAAAGCCACGCAGACGATGCCGCGCGCCCGGCGGGCCAGCTCGATCGACAAGGTCTTGAGGAACATGTTCTGTGCGGCCTTGGAGCCGCGGTAGGCATACCACCCCCCCAGGCGATTGTCGCCAATGCTTCCCACGCGGGCCGACAGGCTGGCAAACACCACGCGCTCCCGGCGCGGCAGCAAGGCCTCGAAATGTTTCGCCAGCAGCAGCGGACCGGCGCCGTTCACGGCGAAGGCCTGCATGAGCCAGTCGCCGCGCACCTCGGCCAGGCGGCGCTCCGGCTGCGGGCCGCCCGCCGCGTGCAGCAGGCCGGCGCAATTGATGATGAGGTTGAGCGGCTCCGCCTCCACGGCCACGGTCCGCGCCGCGCTTGCGAGCCGGCCCTCGTCCGTGACGTCGACGCCGAGCAGCCGGACGCGCGCGTCCTCGCGTGCCAGGCCCTGCAACTCGACGGCGTCTTCGGGCTGGCGGCAGCCGGCCCATACTCGCCGGATTCCGCCCTCTTCGAGCAGCCGGCGCACGAAGGCAAGGCCGATTCCGCGGTTGGCACCGGCAACGAGCGCGGTGACGGGCCGCTCAAAACGGGCGAGCAAAGTGGTCGAGGTCGAGGCGTCGGTCATGGAAAAAGGAGTAGCATTGCGTGCGGCGACTACTCGGGTTTTCGTCGCTGGCGCACCTTCGGATGTGCGAGATGACGCGCGGCTCGGCACCAGAAAAAATGCCCGGCCAGGGGCCGGGCAATCCAGCGAGAAGTTCCACCCCGCCACCATGCGAAGAGCGAGGTGAGAATCATCAGCCGGGGCGATACCCTAGCGAGCAAATGTTAAGAACAGGTGACGAGATGCGTTCCTCCCTGGCGACACTGATCCTGCTGGCCGCCAGCTTACTGCCGGCCGCGGCGGCGCAGGCGCAGCTGTTGCCGGGCCGTCCGGCGGATGCGTCCCCGGCAGACGCACCCGCGGAGCCGGCGACGCCGCCGGCACCCATGGCTTTTGCCCTCGAACAGGTTCCAGCGGAGCTAGAACGCTCGCGGGCGCTGGCACGCCGCGCGGCCGGAAACGCCCGCCCGAGCCAGGAAGTCGGGCAAATCCAGGCGCAGGCCGAGTCTCTTCGGCCCCGGCTCGAGAGCCTCGGGCAAGGCACGCCGGCCGAGAGGCTCGGACCCGCCGACCTGCGCAGGCTTGAGCAGGAGCGGGAGCAACTCCGTTCGCTGCGCGGCATGATCGTCGAGTGGCAGGCGCGGCTGAGCCGGCGCAGTAACCAGCTCGTCGAATCCGCGACGAGCATCGCCGGCAACCTGGAGTCCTGGAAGCTGACCGGCGAGGAGCTTCGCCCCCGCTCGGTGCCCGAGGAAATCGAGCGCAGCATCACCGACGTGGAGGAGTTGCTGCGCACCAGCAAGAGCGACCTGTCCGCCCGGCAGGACTCGATCCTGGAACTGCAGACCACGATCAGCGCATGGATCTCCCTGCTCGACGAGCAAGCAGCCGAAGTGGACGCGCTGCTGTCGCAGGCCAGGGAAGAGCTGTTTCGCGCCGACCTGCCGGCGCTGTGGCAGGTCAAGCCGGCCCTCCCCGACTTCTCTGCTTCTCGCGAGGCCTTGTTACAGGAATGGCACTCCGTGGGTGGATACCTGGCGGTCCACCGCGGCGGCGCCTGGGCCCATCTCTTCCTGCTGCTCCTCCTGCTGGGCGCCTTCGCCATGCTGTCGCGCCGGGTCGACCGCTGGGTGGAGGAGCAACCCGGGCTGAAAGATGACCTGCGGGTATTTCAGCAACCCGTGGCCGCAGCGCTGTTGCTCGCCATCCTTGCCCAGAACTCCTTCTATCCGAACGCGCCGCAGTCGCTGGACGAGGTGTTCGCGCTCCTGCTGCTGCTGCCGTTGTTAAGGGTCATGCAAGCCGTCGTCGCACCGCCCCTGCGGATACCGGTATATGCCGTGGCGGTGCTGTACCTGCTGGTCCGGCTCAGCAGCCTGCTCAGCCCGGGGCCGGAGTTCCAGCGGATCGCGCTGCTGTTGCTGGCCAGCGCCGGCGTGACCGCCGTGATCTGGGTGTTCCGCCCGAGCGGCGTCGGCAGCCGCCTCGGCGCGGGCCCGTGGTGGCGCGGAGCGCGCTTCGTGGGCCGCGCCTCGCTGGTGCTGCTGACCGTGGCCATCCTGGGCAACCTCGCCGGCCTCGTCAGCCTCTCCAGCCTGCTGACCAACGGCGTCATCACGATGGCCTTCGTGGGTCTTGTGCTGTTCGCCGGCGTGATCGTGGCACGCGCCGCAATTGTCGGGTTGCTCCAGACCAGGCCGGTGCGGAAGCTCAACCTGGTGCGCTGGCACGAGGCTGCATTGGACCGCTGGCTGATGCGGATCCTGCCGCTGGTCGCGGTTATCACCTGGCTGGTCTCATGCGCCCGCATCTTCCGCCTGGAGGACACGCTCGGCCACTGGCTGAACGTCGTGTTGTTCACCAGCGCCACCATCGGCTCGGTGGAGATTTCCCTCGGCGACATCCTGGGCTTCGCCCTGGCGATCTGGCTCGGCCTGCTGTTGTCGCGCTTTATCCGCTTCCTGCTGGAAACCGACGTGTTCCCGCGCGTCTCGCTGCCGCGCGGAGTCCCGGCCACGATCTCGATGCTGGTCAACTACACGGTCCTCGGGCTCGCCTTCGTGATGGCCATGGCTGCCGCCGGCTTTCAGCTCGATCGCCTGGCGCTGATCGTCGGCGCGCTCTCCGTCGGCATCGGCTTCGGACTGCAGAACATCGTCAACAACTTCGTCTCCGGCCTGATACTCGCCTTCGAGCGCCCGGTCCAGTCCGGCGACACCGTGGAGTTTGGCACCATGTTCGGCCAGGTCTCGCGCATCGGCGTGCGCTCCAGCACAGTGCGGACCTTCGACGGCGCCGAGGTCATCGTCCCCAACGCCAACCTGATTTCCAACGAAGTAACCAACTGGACTTTGTCAGACCAGCGGCGACGCATCGAGATCCTGGTCGGCGTGGCTTACGGCACGAATCCTCACCAGGTGCTGGAGATCCTGCTGGATGTCGTGAAGCAATTCCCCAACCTGCTCACGGATCCTGCGCCGTCGGCCCTGTTCCTCGGCTTCGGCGAAAGCTCGCTGGATTTCTCGCTCCGGGCCTGGACCGACAACTTCGACGAGTTCCTGACCAGCAAGAGCCAGCTGACGCTCGCGGTGCACGACGCGATCTACGCCGCGGGTATCGAGATCCCCTTCCCGCAGCGCGACCTGCACTTGCGCTCAGTGGACCCCGGGGCCGTGGCCCGCATCGGCGCCGTGCAGGCTGCGCCCGTTGGCGACGGACCCGGAGAGGACGGCAGCGAAGATGCCGCAATGCAGCAGGGCGATTCGCCGAAGCCGGCCTGATGGTCCCGGCCCACATGACGCTTTGCGGGTTCGCGCTGCTGTCGTATGCTTTGGGCGTGCCGCCGGATGGCGGCTTGTAACCCTAAGCATCCTGAGAGCCTGTCCAGATGAAGTCGATCTACGTGGGTAACCTGCCCTTCTCCGCCACTGAAGAAGAAGTGCGCGGCCTCTTTTCTCCCTTCGGCGACGTGCAGTCGGTGAAGATCATCACTGACCGCGAAACCGGCCGGCCGCGTGGCTTTGCCTTCGTCGACATGGCCGACGAAGGGGCCGACAACGCCATCAAGGCGCTCGAGGGCCACCAGATGGGCGGTCGCGCGCTGAAGATCAACGAGGCTCGTCCGCGGGCGCCCCGGCCCCCGCGGTTCTGACTGTAGGGGAAGCCCGGCCGGGCTTCCCGTGCCGACCTCAGCCAACCCGCCGCCCGATGACACGGGCGGCAAAAGCCTTTTTTATCTCGCGTTGCCGCCCCGCGCGCCCTGTGGTACCGCGAGCGAGTCGAAGTCGAACAGCCCGGCATCCATCAGCTGCGAGGGCGCCACGTTCCTCAGCGCCGCGGCGATCGATTCGAGGCGCCGCGGGTTCGCCTGCTCCCAGGCCGCCAGCATGGCCTTGATCTCCTTGCGCTGCAGGTTCTCCTGACTGCCGCACAGATTGCAGGGGATGATCGGGAAATC
>JASFEC010000052.1:0-11416 GCA_050125045.1 Gammaproteobacteria bacterium
GGACGAGATGATCCTCGACGTGGGACCTGCTACCGCGCGGGCCTACGCTGACATCATCGCCCGGGCGGGCACCATCGTCTGGAACGGCCCGGTGGGCGTGTTCGAGGACGAGCGTTTCGCGGACGGAACCCGGGCCCTGGCCGAGGCCGTGGCCGCAAGCCCCGCGTTCTCCATTGCCGGCGGCGGCGACACGCTCGCCGCGCTCGACGCCTTCGGGCTGACCGACCAGGTGTCCTATGTGTCCACGGGCGGCGGTGCCTTCCTGGAGTTCCTCGAGGGGCGCACCCTGCCGGCGGTCGCGATGCTCGAGCAGCGGGCGCGCGGCTGACGACGCCCCCCTTGGCCAAGCGCACCAAGATCGTCGCGACCCTGGGTCCGGCCACGGACGGGCCGGGCGTGCTAGAGCGCATGCTGCGGGCCGGCGTCGACGTGGTCCGGCTCAACTTTTCCCACGGCAGCGCCGACGACCGCCACCGCCGGACCCGCATGGTCCGGGAGGCTGCGGCCGCAATCGGGCGGGACGTGGCCATCCTCGGCGATCTACAGGGGCCGAAGATCCGCATCGAGCGCTTCGCTGCCGGTGAGATCGAGCTGACCGACGGCGCATTCTTCGCCCTCGACGCCGGGCTCGCACCCGATGCCGGCGACCAGAGCGCGGTCGGCGTCACCTACCGCGACCTCCCCCGCGACGTGCGCGCAGGCGACACGCTCCTGTTGAACGACGGCCTGGTCGTCCTGGAGGTCGAGCGGGTGACCGGCACCCGGGTGGAATGCATGGTGCGGGTGGGAGGCGCCCTCGGCGGGGGCAAGGGCATCAATCGCCAGGGTGGCGGACTCTCGGCCGGGGCCCTGACCGACAAGGACCGCGCCGATATCGAGCTTGCGGTCCAGCTGGAGGTCGATTACCTGGCCGTCTCTTTCCCGCGCGACGGCGCGGACATGGAAGAGGCGCGCCGGCTGCTGCGCGCCGCCGGCGGCGATGCCCTGCTGGTCGCCAAGGTCGAGCGGGCCGAGGCCGTGACCCACATCGAAGAGATCGTGCGCGCCAGCGACGTCGTGATGGTGGCCCGCGGGGACCTGGGCGTGGAGATCGGTTTTGCCGAGGTTCCCGGCGTGCAGAAGAACATCATTCGCACCGCGCGGGCGATGAACAAGGTGGTGATCACGGCGACCCAGATGATGGAGTCGATGGTCCACGAGCCGATCCCCACGCGCGCCGAGGTCTCCGACGTCGCCAACGCCGTGATCGACGGCACGGACGCCGTCATGCTGTCCGGCGAGACCGCGGTGGGCAGGCACCCGGTCAAGGCGGTGGAGGCCATGGCGAGCGCCTGCATCTCGGCCGAGCAGCAGCGATCCACCTGGACCTCTCACCACCGCATGGACGACGTGTTCGAGCGCACCGACGAGGCCATCGCGATGGCGGCGATGTACACCGCCAACCACATGGATGTGCGCGCCATCGTGGCCCTGACCGAGTCCGGCAACACGGCGCTGTGGATGTCGCGCATCCGCTCGGGCATCCCGATCTATGCCTTCAGCCGGAACGAGGCCACGCGCCGCCGGGTGTCGCTCTATCGCGGGGTGTACCCCGTGCCCTTCGACGTGCTGGCCCAGCGGGGCGAGGCGGAGTCGGACGCCATCGCAGGCGCCCTGCTCGAGCGCGGGCTGGTGGCCTCGGGCGATCGTATCCTGCTGACGCAGGGACACTCCGCGGGCATTGCGGGCGGCACCAACACGCTGCGGATTCTGTCCGTCCCATGAGCCTGGTCTGCGGCGGCTAGAGCGGGATCAGCTCCTTCTCCCGCTCCGCCGCGTGAGTCAGCGCGGTGACGGCCATCTGGGCCGTCGGGAACACCTGCCCCGGGGCGAGCTGTTCGAAGATCCGCGTGCGGCGCAGGCGGTCCATCACCGGGCCCTTGACCTCCGCGAGGTGCAGCGTGACGCCGCCCGCGCGTAAGTTCTCGGCCGCCACCTGGAGCGTTCTCAGGGCGCTGGAATCGACGAAGCCCACGCCGCTCATCACCAGTACCAGGTGGCGGATGCCCGGGCGCTGCTGGAACTCGCGGGTGATCATGTCCTGCACGTGGCCGACGTTGGCGAAGTACAGGTTCTCATCCACCCGCACGAGCAGGATTTCCGGCCAGGTTTCCACCTTGTGCCGCGCCACGCTGCGGAACTCCATGGAGTGGGGCATGCGGCCCACGACGGCAATGTTGGGATGGCCGGTCCGCCAGATGTAGAGCAGCACCGACAGCAGGACGCCCATGACCAGGCCGGCCTCCACGCCGTAGGCGAGCACGCCGAGGAACGTCACCAGGTTGGACGCCCCGTCGGCCTTGCTGTAACGCCAGGTCTCCGGGATCGAGCGCAGGTCGACCAGCCCGGCCACCGCCACGATGATGATGGCGGCCAGCGCGGACTTGGGAAGGCCGCTGAACAGCGGCGCGAACAGCAGCAGTGTCGCTGCGGTGAACACCGCGAGAAAGATCGAGGACAGCTGGGTCCGGGCACCGGCGTTGAAGTTCACCATGCTGCGGCTGAAGCTGCCCGCGACCGGCATCGCGCCCGAGAGCCCGGAGCCAAGGTTCGCCGCTCCCAGCGCCACCAGTTCCTGGTCGGCATCGACGGCCTCGCGGCGCCGGGCGGCGAGATACTTGCCAATGCTGACGCTCTCGACGAAGACGATGATGCTGATCAGCGCAGCCGAGGGCAGCAGGTCGATCCAGGTGGCGATGCCGGGCATCTCGAGGCCGATCATCGGGGGGCGCGTGCTGATCTCGCCGACCAGCGGCACACGCTCCAGCTCGAAGAAGAACACGGCCCCGGCGCCGAGAGCCAGCACCGCAATCGGCGCCAGCCGGGTGACCAGGGCGTTGATCTTCTCGCCGGCTGTGCGGCTCCCGGAGGCCGCGATGAGCAGCAGCAGGCCGAGGCCGCCGACCGCCAGCGTCTGCCAGTTGAGGATCCCGGCGCGGCCGCCGAGATAGGCGACAACCTCGTGCGGGTGCAGGCCGGCGGGCAACTCGATACCGGCGAAATGGCGGAGCTGGTCCGACATGATCACGATGGCCGCCCCGCTGGAGAAGCCGGTCAGCACCGGCTGGCTCAGCAGGTTGGCGAACACGCCCATGCGCAGCAGGCCCATCATGAGCAGGATCAGCCCGGAGAGGATCGACAGGATCAGGGCAGCCGCAACCGGTTCCACGTCGCTGCCGGCGTGTACCGTGGCGGCCGCGACCATGATCGCCGCCACCGAGGCCGGCCCGACCGAGAGATTGCGACTGGTGCCAAGGACGGCATACAGGATCGCCGGGAGGATCGAGGCATACAGGCCGACTACCGGGGGAAGACCGGCCACCATGGCGTAGGCCAGCCCCTGGGGTACCAGCAGGATCGTCGTAACAAACGCGGCCATGACATCGCCGGACAGGTCCCGCCGGGTGACCAGCGGGGCCCATTGGGCGATGGGGAAGAACTTCAAAGCTAGGGACGGCACGGACCGCGGACTGTCAATTGCGTGCCTGCACGATAGTCAAGGCACACGCCCCGGGCAAGCTCAGTCTGCCGCGGCGAGGACCTCGAGATCCGCGATCACCTCAGCCGAGTGCGTGTCCACGTCGACCTTTTCGTAATGCCGCGCAACCATGCCATCGGGTGACACCAGGAAAGTCTGGCGGCTGGCCAGCTTCATCACGCCGAAATTCCGCAGCACGCCGTATTCCCGCGCCACCTCGCCGCCGTCGTCGGCGAGCAGCGGGAAGGGCAGGCTGTGCTTCTCGGCGAAAGCCTGGTGGCTGGCCACGTCGTCGACGCTGATCCCGACGATCTCCGCCCCGAGGCGGCGATAGGCAAAGATGTTGTCGCGGAACTCGCAGGCCTGGGTGGTGCAGCCGGGCGTGTCGTCCTTGGGATAGAAGTAGAGCACCAGCCACTTGCCGCGATAGTCCGCCAGCTGGTGGGTGTTCCCGTCCTGGTCAAGGAGTTCGAAGGCCGGTGCGGGCGTGCCGGGCGCAGGAGCCGCATGTGCCGCCGTGGCGAGCAACAGCGTGGTGAACAGGGCAGAGAGCAGCGACGTCGCTTGATTCATGGCGGGAGCCTGCGGATGAGGGACTACGCGAACGGTTTCGGCCCGCGTCCGGTTGCGGATTCCGCCTTCTCGCCCGCAAGGCGCTCCAGCGAGGCGTGGCGCACCGACACGCCCGGAAAACTCTCGCGGAAATGCGCTGCCAGGTGTTCCACGATGTACACGGACCGATGGCGCCCGCCGGTGCAACCGACGGCGATGGTCAGGTAGCTCCGGTTGGCGGCCTCGATGCTGCCGAGCCAGGTCTCTAGAAAGCGCGTGATGTCATTCACGTAGGCTTCCACCGTCGGGCTGGCGGACAGGAACTCGATCACGCCGGCATCCCGCCCCGTCAGCGGCCGCAGCTCCGGCTCCCAGTAGGGGTTCGGCAGGAACCGGGCATCGAAGACGAAATCCGCGTCTTTCGGGATTCCCTCGCGGAAGCCGAAGGACTCGAACTGGACCGCGACCTGGTTCCGCGGCTGGTCAGCCACCCGGTTGCGGATGATGTCGCGCAGCTCGTGCACGCTCATGGTGCTGGTGTCGAGCACGAGGTCGGCGGACTCGGCCAGGGGGGCGAGCAGTTCCTGCTCGAAGCTGATCGCGGAGAGCAGCGTCCGGTCGCCGGCCTGGGCCGGCGTGTGGGGGTGCCGCCGGCGCGTATCGAGATAGCGCTGCACCAGCACGTTGTCCGCCGCATGGAGATACACCAGCTGGCATTTCATGCCGCGCCCGCGAAGGTCCTGCAGCAGGCTGCGGATCACCGCGAGATCTTCGGGGCGTGGCCGGGTGTCCAGCCCGATGGCGAGGCGCTCGAACTTGGCGTCCTCGCTGTCCACCAGTTCGCCGACCACGAGCGCCAGCAGGCGGGCGGGCACATTGTCGAGCGTGTACCACTGCAGGTCCTCGAGCATGGCCAGCGCCACGCTCTTGCCGGAACCGGAAAGGCCGCTGACGATCACCAGTTCCATCGTCGGCGTCCCCCGGAGCTCATGCGGAAGCGGCGTGTGACTTGTTGTGGTTGACCAGGAGGTCGTAGACGGCGCGGCTGGAGCTGGCGCGCCGCAGTGCCGCCGCGAGCACGTGGTCGGCAAGGCTCGCGGCGATCGCTGAGACTTCCTCGTGGTGGCAGCCGACGTCGCCGGCCGGCATGGGCACGAGCAGGCCGAAGATCAGGTCGACCGGTTCGCGATCCGGCATATCGAAGTCGATGGGCCGCGACAGCTTGAGGAAGGCGCCGACCGGGGTATCGAGCTCGCTCATGCGGCCGTGCGGGATGGCGATGCCGTGCTCGAGGGCGGTGCAGCCCAGCTTCTCGCGGGCGATGAGGCTCTGGAACACCTCCCCCTGGTCCAGGTCGGCGGCGGAAGAGAGCAGCTCGCTAAGGATGTCCAGGGCGTGTTTCTTGCTCCGGGCCTCGACGTTACCGAGGACACGGCCGGGTTCCAGCAGGGATTGGAAAGTCATGTGGTTACTCCGGGCGCTGTGCCCGCGGGTCTCAGGCGTTGCGCTGGCGGCCTGCGCCGTTGTGATGATCCGTCAGCTTGTCCTTGTGCCGGCGCACCTGGCGGTCGAGCCGGTCGGTCATGGCGTCGATCGCAGCGTACATGTTCTCCTCGACCGCGGCGGCGTGCAGGGTGTCGCCGGCGAGGCGCAGCGTGGCCTCAGCCTTGTGCTGCAGCTTCTCGACCGTAAGGATGCAATGCACGTCGATGAGGTTGTCGAAATGCCTTATGACCTTGTCCATTTTGCTGTGCACGTAATCGCGCAGCGGGTCCGTGATGTCCACGTGATGGCCGGTCATGTTGATCTGCATTTGATTCTCCCTTGGGAGTGATGGGCGTCCCAGGCGGGAAGCCCGGCGTTTATTCGTATTCTAGTAGCAGCTTTCGCTCGCTGGCTAGGCCGGCGGTCACTGCGCAGGGCTGCGGCGCGCCATTAGCGGATGGCCACCCGCCGGCGCTCGTTGGAGGATGGAAACCCCATGGATTCCCGGTACTTGGCCACCGTCCGACGCGCCACCTCGATGCCTTCGCCGACCAGGATGCGGGCCAGCGCACTGTCGGACAGCGGTTTCGCCGGGTCCTCGTCCGCAATCAGCTTGCGGATCCGGGCCCGGATGGCGGTCGACGAGACGCTCTCGCCGTCGCTGCCGGCGACCTGGCTGGAGAAGAAGTAGCGGAACTCGAACACGCCTCGCGGGGTATGCATGTACTTGCCGGTGGTGGCGCGGGAGACGGTGGACTCGTGCAGCTCCAGTGCCTCGGCGATCTCCCGCAAGACCAGGGGCCGCATGCCTTCCTCGCCGCGCTCGAGGAAGTCCCGCTGGTGACTGACGATGGCGCGCGCCACCCGCACCAGCGTTTCGTTACGGATCTCCAGGCTCTTCACCAGCCACCGCGCTTCCTGGAGCTGGCTGCGCAGCGTGGAGTACTCCCCGCTCCGGCCGAGGCAGCCCGCGTAGGTGGCATTCACCCGCAGCCGTGGCGCGATGGCCGGGTTGATCTCCACCTGCCATTCCGCCTCGACCCGGCGCACGAACACGTCCGGCACCACGTATTCCGGCGGGCGCGAGTCCGCGACGCCGCCGGGCCGCGGGTTCAGCGAGCGCAGCAGCGCGACCGCCAACTCCAGCTCCTCGATGTCGCAGCCGAGCCGCCGGCGGATTGCCGCATAGTCCTGCTCACCCAGCGCTGCCAGGCACTCCGTGGCCAGGCGGCGCGCCAGCTCAAGCCCCGGCGTCTCCGGCTCGAAGGGGGCGAGCTGCAGCAGCAGGCACTCGGACAGGTCACGGGCCCCGATACCGAGGGGATCGAAGCGCTGCACGCAGGCCAGCACCCGCTCCACCTCGTCGACATCCGTGTGGATCTCCGGCTCCAGGCTGGCGCAGATTTCCTCCAGGCTGTCCTGCAGGTAGCCGTCGTCGTCGATCGCGTCGATCAGCATGGTGGCGATCAGCTTGCGGTCGCCTTCCGGCATCGCCACGTCGAGCTGCCGGAGCAGGTGTTCGCGCAGCGACGTGCCGCTGGCGTCGGCGTAGTCGCGCTGATCATCCCCGTCGTCGCGCGACGGAGCGCCGTATCCCGTGCTGTAGTCGGGCACGTCGGCGTAGGGCAGGTCCTCGCGGAACTCCTCGGCCTGGCTCTCCGCCTGGCGCTCGGGCTCGCCCGAGTCGGCGCTGTCCGATGGCCGCTGCTGCTCGCCCTTCGCGGGTGCAAGCTCGAGCCCGTCGTCCATTTCCAGCATGAGGTTGTTTTCCAGCGCCTCCCGGAGCTCCGCCTGCAGGTCGAGCACCGGCAGCTGCAGCAGCCGGATGGCCATCTGCAGCTGAGGCGTAAGCGTCAGCTGCTGACTGAGCTTGAGTTGCAGGGTCTGCTTGATCATGGCTGGGCTACAGGCGGAAGTGCTCGCCGAGATACACTTCGCGCACCTGCCTGTTCGCCAGTATCTCATCTGCCGTGCCGGAGGCGATGACCTCGCCGGCGTTCAGGATGAACGCGCGGCCGCAGATGCCGAGGGTCTCGCGCACATTGTGGTCGGTGATCAGCACGCCGATGCCGCGATCGCGGAGGTGGCCGATGATGCGCTGGATGTCCAGCACGGAAATCGGGTCCACGCCCGCGAAGGGCTCGTCGAGGAGGATGAAGGAAGGTTCCGCGGCCAGTGCCCGAGCGATTTCCACGCGCCGGCGCTCGCCGCCGGAGAGGCTCAGCCCCCTGTTGTCCCGGATGTGCGCCACGCTGAGCTCTTCGAGCAGTTCCTCGAGCAGGTTGCGTCGGCCGACATTGTCGAGATCCTTGCGGGTCTCCAGCACGGCGAGGATGTTCTGCTCCACGCTCAGGCCGCGAAAGACCGAGGCTTCCTGCGGCAGGTAGCCGACGCCAAGCCGGGCGCGACGGTGGATGGGCAGGGCCGTGATGTCCTTGTCATCCAGCAGGATGCGGCCCCGGTCGCAGGGGACGAGTCCCACGATCATGTAGAACGCCGTGGTCTTGCCGGCGCCGTTCGGTCCCAGCAGGCCCACGACCTCTCCGCTGGAGATGGACAGGGACAGCGAGCTGACGACGGTGCGGCCGCGGTAGCTCTTGGCCAGGCCGTCGGCATGCAGCGTCGTCACGGCGTGGGCTCCGGCTCCGGGGGTTCCGGCTCGCCCTCGTCGGGTGGCCGCTCCGCGCCTTCCTCCGGCGGTGTGATGACGATGCGCACCCGCTCGCCGCCCTCCTCGTCGGCACTGGCGATCAAGCGGTCCTCGGCGATGCGGTACACCAGCTGCGCGCCGCTGGCCTCGCGGATGCCGTCGGTCAGGAGCGCCTGGCCCCGCAGGGTGACTTCGCCCGCTGCGACGTCGTAGCTGATCTGGTTCGCGGTACCGGTGACGCGGCGCGCTTCCGGCCCCGGCATGGTGCGGGCAAAGCGTGCCGGGGCGCCCTCGGCGCGCGTGAACTCGAGCTGGTGCTCGCTGAACCCGATGCTCGCCCGGTCGGCCTCGATGGCGCCCATCGGGGCGTCGATCCGCACGTCGCCCGCGAACTCCCAGCGCCCGCTGGAGAACTCGAGGTCACGAGTCTCCGCCGAGGCCGCGGTGATCACGATGTCCCCCTGCTGGATGCGCACGTCGCGGAACGACAGGCGCTCCCCGCGCCGGTCGAAGTCGGAGGAGGCGGCCTCGAGCAGGATCTCCTGTTGCGGAGCCCGCTGGGCGCCCGCCGGCGAGAGGGCCAGCAGTGCCAGCAGCCAGGCCGCATGCGGCCTGGCGCTGCGCCATCTCGGGGCGCGTGATTCAGGGGAGGAAACGGCCATGCACTTCGGATTCTAGCTGGAGCCGTTCCTCCAGCAAGTAAGCGACCAGCCCGACGCCATGCAGCTCCTGCGGCCCCAGGATCAGCTGCACCGGGTCATCCGTGCGCGCCACGCTGGTCTCGATGTCGACTTCCAGACGATCCGTGATGAGGCGGGCCGGACCGTGGTCGCCGGAATCCCCGATCGCATCCACTCCGCCCCAAAGCTCGAGCACTTCCTGGTCGGCTGAGACGGAGCCATCGGGGGCGGTGAGTAGCCAGGGGCTCGCGGAGTAGACGTTGTACTCGACGCGCACATCCTTCAGCAGGGTCTCGCCGCCGAGCGCGACCTGGCGGATTTCCGCCGCGACGAGCCGATAGCGGGGCAGTCCCTCCGCATCTGGCGCGGTGATCTCGGCGCCGAGCATGTAGAAGCCGTCCGCCGCGGGACGGGGCTGGATGCTGTCGGGTGCCTGCAGCTGGTCGTTCAGCCACCAGGCGCCGCCGGCGAGCAACGCCAGCAGTACCAGGGTGAGCCGGCTGCGGACGGTCACTTGGCGTGCGCCCCGAGGAGCAGTTCACAGAACTCGCGCACCGCGCCGCGGCCGCCCGGCCGGGTCGAAACCCAGGCGCTGGCGGCGAGGGCGTCCGGATGGGCGTCCGCCACGGCGCCCGGCAGGCCGACCATCCGCATCGCCGGGACGTCGGGCGTGTCGTCCCCGAGGTAGGCGACGTCCGCGACCGCGATCCCTGTATCTTGCAGCAGTTGTTCGAGCGCCGTGGCCTTGTCCTCGCGGCCCTGGACCACGCGGGTCACCCCCAGTTCGTCCATGCGCTTGTTGACGGCGGGAGAGCTCCGCCCGGAGATGATGGCGACTTCCACGCCGGCCGCCAGCAGCGCCTTGACGCCGAAACCGTCGCGCACGCTGAAGGCCTTGTATTCCACTCCGTCGCTGCCGATCCAGATACGCCCGTCCGTGAACACGCCGTCGACGTCGAACACGGCCAGCCGGATCCGCGCGGCGCGCTGCTGCAGCCCGGTCATCATACGACTCCCGCCTGCAGCAGGTCGTGGACATTGAAGGCGCCCTCCAGCCGGCCCTCGGCATCGACCACCAGCAGGGCGGTGATCGCATAGGTTTCCATCAGGCGCACCGCCTCGGCAGCCAGCATGTCCCCGCGCACGGTCTTCACGTTCCTCGTCATCACCGTCTCGATGGGCGTCGTGGTCAGGTCGTGCCGGCCGTCGAGAGTGCGCCTCAGGTCGCCGTCGGTGTAAATGCCGAGCACGCGGTCCTGCTCGTCGACCACGGCCGTCATCCCGAGGCCCTTGCGGGAGATCTCGAACAGGCCCTCGGCTACGGCAAGCCCGGGCACGACCCGAGGCACGCGGTCACCGGTCCGCATGATGTCGCGCACATGCAGCAGCAGGCGGCGGCCGAGCTGGCCGCCAGGGTGCGAAAAGGCAAAGTCTTCCCGGGTGAAACCGCGGCTGTTGAGCAGCGCCACGGCCAGGGCGTCGCCCATCGCCAGCGTGGCGGTCGTGCTGGCCGTCGGTGCCAGGTTGAGCGGGCAGGCTTCCTTCGGCACGCGCACGTCCAGGTGTGCGTCCGCCGTGGTGGCCAGGGTCGACTCAGGCTTGCCGGTCATGGCCACCAGCGGCACGCCGAGGCGCTTGATCAGCGGCAGGATGGTGAGGATCTCCGGGCTCTCGCCGGAATTGGAGATCGCCAGGACCACGTCGCTGGAAGTGATCATCCCCAGGTCGCCGTGGCTGGCTTCGCCGGGATGCACGAAAAACGCCGGCGTGCCGGTGCTGGCGAGCGTGGCGGCGATCTTGCCGCCCACGTGGCCGGACTTGCCCATGCCGGTGACGACTACCCGGCCGTTGCACTCGAGGCAGAAACGGCAGGCCTTGACGAAGTCCTCGCCGAGGCGCTCGCGGAGGAGCAGCACCGCCTCGGCCTCCACGTCCAGCACCTCGCGGCCGAGCCGCGTGATGAGTTGGTCGTCGATATCGAGGTCAGCGGCCATGCCTTACCCCAGGAATACCCAGCTGTGATAGCCGAAAAATGCCGACAGCAGCAGCGCGCCCTCCCAGCGGCGGATGCGGCTGTTTCCGGTGAAATTGTATGTCATCAGGAACAATGCCAGCGTCAGGCCGATCATCACCGGCAAGTGCAGCGCCAGAAGCTCGTGCTCGAAGGTGGCAGGATGGATCACGCCCGCGATGCCCACGACCGCCAGGCTGTTGAAGATATTGGAGCCGATGATGTTACCGATGGCCATGTCGTGCTCGCCCTTCAGGGCGCTGACGACCGACACGGCGAGTTCGGGCAGGCTGGTCCCGATGGCGACGACGGTGAGCCCGATCACGAGGTCGGAAACGCCGAAGGCGATCGCCAACTTTTGCGCGCCCCAGACGAGCAGGTTCGCGCCGCCCAGGAGGACGACGAGGCCGAGCGCCAGCCAGGCGATGGACTTGCCCATCGACAGCCCGCCCGGCAGCTCCGCCGCATAGTCGAGGCTGATGGGGTCGCTGGCATCGCTGCGCTGGCCCAGCACGACGAGC
>JASFEC010000053.1:0-11415 GCA_050125045.1 Gammaproteobacteria bacterium
CTGTGGACCAACATCGGGGCGCCGCGCGGCCGGGTGGTGACGATCGACCTGGCGGACCCCGGGCACTGGCAGGACGTGGTGCCGGAATCGGCGCTGCCGATGGAAGACGTCTCGATCATCGGCGACCACTTGGTGGTCCACTATCTCGAGGACGCGAAGAGCCGTGTCGACCTGTTCGCGCTGGACGGCAGCAACCGCAGGGCGCTTGCGCTGCCGGGCATCGGCCGCGTCCGCGGCTTCGCCGGCTCGCCGCTCTCCACCGAGAGCTTTTTCTCCTTTGAGAGTTTCACCAACCCCGGCACCGTCCTCCACTTCCAGGTGGAGGAGGCCGCGGTGACCCCCTTTTACCAGAAGCGCACGGCGCTGGAGACCGGCACGCTGGTGACCAGGCAGGTCTTCTATGCCAGCAAGGACGGCACCCACATCCCGATGTTCATCGTCCACCGCGCGGGCATCGAGCTCGACGGTGACAACCCGACCATGCTGTACGGCTACGGTGGCTTCAACGCATCCATGCTGCCGGGCTGGGACCTGCGCCTGCTGGGATGGCTGGACATGGGCGGGGTGCTGGCGATCGCCAACCTGCGCGGCGGCGGCGAGTACGGCGCCGACTGGCACGCCGCCGGCATCCGTGAGCGCAAGCAGAACGTCTTCGACGATTTCATCGCCGCCGCCGAGTGGCTCATCGCCGAGCGCTGGACATCGCCGCGGAAGCTGGCGATCTACGGCCGCAGCAACGGTGGCCTCCTGGTCGGCGCTGTGATGCTGCAACGCCCCGAGCTGTTCGCCGCCGCCGGGCCGGCCGTCGGCGTGCTTGACATGCTCCGCTACCACACCCCCAGTGCGAACGCTCGCGCCTGGGCCGGAGACTACGGGCTATCCGAGGTCGAGTCCGACTTCCGCGCCCAGCTGGCCTACTCGCCAGTGCACAACACCAGGCCCGGGACGTGTTACCCCGCCACCATCATCCACACCGGGAAATTCGACGACCGGGTCGTGCCCTGGCACAGCTACAAGTTCGCGGCGGCACTGCAACACGACCAGGGCTGCCCGCAGCCCATCCTGTTGCGCACGGAAACGCGCGCGGGTCACGCCTCCGGCGGCGCCAAGCCGCGCCACCTGCTGCTCGACGAATTCGCGGAACTGTATGCTTTCTTCGCCTGGGCGATGGGGGCGGACTGAGCCCCCGGTCCGGGCGGTGACAGTCCCCCTTGGGGGACTGTCGCCGGGCAGCAAACACGGGGCACTGCGCGAAGCCGCGGCACCCGTCCCCCTATAATGGGTGCATGTCTTCCATCGCCGGACTGCTTGAACCCGGTAAAAATTGCTGGCGGGTCGAGCGCGCCGACCGCATCTCTTTCCTGGTCGATGGGGCGGCCTATTTCGCCGCCGCCCGGGCCGCGATGGCCCTCGCCGAGCGCTCGATCCTGGTCCTCGCCTGGGACATCGACAGCCGCATGGAACTCGTTCCGGGCGGTGTCGACGACGGGCTGCCGGCGCCTCTCGGTGACTTCCTCAATGCCCTCGCGAAGCGGCGCCGGGGATTGCAGATTCATGTGCTCGACTGGGATTTCGCGATGCTGTACGCGCCCGATCGCGAGGTGCTGCCCAGTTACAAGATGGGCTGGCGTACGCATCGCCGCGTGCATTTCGAGCTCGACGGCTGCCACCCGGTCGGCGCGTCGCATCACCAGAAGGTGGTGGTGGTGGACGACTCGATCGCCTTCGTCGGCGGGCTCGATCTCACCCACTGCCGCTGGGACACCCCCGCGCACCGGCCCGACGACCCGGGCCGGCGCCATCCCTCGGGCGATCCGTGCCCGCCCTTCCACGACGTGCAGATGGCGGTCGACGGGGCGGCCGCGAAAGCCCTGGGCGACCTGGCGCGCGAGCGCTGGAGGCGCGCCACGGGGAGGAAGCTGAAGCCTCCCGGCCCGAAGCACGCAGATTGCTGGCCCGGCACGCTGGCACCTGATCTCGAGCAAGTCGAGGTGGGCATTGCCCGCACCGAGCCCAAGCACGAGGACTGGGACCAGGTGCAGGAAATCAAGCAGCTGTACCTGGATGTCATCGGCACCGCGGCCAAGCAGCTCTACCTCGAGAACCAGTACTTCAGCGCGGCTTCGCTGGCCGACGCGATGGCCGAGCGGCTGGCGGAGGCGGAAGGCCCGGAGATCGCCCTGGTAACCCGCAGTGACGACAACAGCTGGCTGGAGGAGTACACCATCGGCGTGATGCGCGCGCGGCTTCACCGCCGCCTCCGCGAACAAGCCCCGGAGGACCGCTACTGCACCTATTACCCGGATCTCGGGCGCCCCGGCGGTAGCTACCTCAATGTCCACGCCAAGGTGCTGGTAATGGACGACGACCTGCTCAGCATCGGCTCGGCCAACCTGAACAACCGCTCCATGGGTTTCGACACCGAGTGCAACCTGGTGCTGGAGGCACGCGGCCAGGACCGCATCCGCCGGGCGATCGCCGGGCTGCGGCACCGCCTGCTCGCCGAGCACCTCGACGCCACGGCGGAAGAAGTGGCGCGGACCGAGCGGGAGACCGGCTCCCTGCTAGGCACCATCCAGGCGCTCCGCGGCAAGGAGCGGACGCTGGAGCCGCTGGAGCCGGAGCTCTCCGAAAGCGTCGATGCCGTTGTCCCGGAAGGCGACGTGATCGATCCCGAGCGCCCCATCGAGCCGACGAAACTGGCCGCTCGCCTGCTGCCCTCGGAGACGCAGGCCTCCAGTGTCGGCCGCGCGCTGATCATGGGCGCGCTGCTGGCGCTGTTCCTCGGGCTGGCCGCCGCCTGGCGCTGGACCGAGCTGGGCGAATGGCTGGCCCCGTCCCGCCTCGCCGATATCGTGGAGGCGATCCAGGCGATGCCCGCGGCACCCCTCATCGTCGTCGGGGCCTTCGTCGTGGGCACGCTCCTGGTGGTCCCTGTGACCTTGATGATCGCGGTCGTGGTGCTGGTCTTCGGGCCGGTCGAGGGAGCCGTGTACGCGGCCGCCGGATCCCTGCTGGGCGCCGGCGTGACTTACTGGCTGGGCCAGCTGTTCGGCCGGGGCGCCGTGCGGCGCATCGCCGGCTCGCGGCTGGACCGGCTGAGCCGGGAGCTGGGCAAGCGCGGCGTGCTGGCCGTCACCACGGTGCGTGTCCTGCCGGTTGCGCCCTTCACCATCATCAACCTTGTTGCCGGCGCCACCCACATCAGCCTGCGTGACTTCATGCTCGGCACCATCCTCGGCATGGGGCCCGGCATCATTGCGATTGCGCTCTTCATCGACCGGATCATCGCCACCCTGCGCAACCCGGAACCGGGCACGATCGGCCTGCTCACCGGCGCGATCCTGCTCATCGTCGCCGGCATGGCCTGGTTGCGGCGCTTCCTGCGCCGGCGGCGCACTGGCAAGAGAGGGTCAGGATCGCCGAGCTGAGCGACAACGGCTGCCTCCGGCTGGCCACCTGGAACGTGCACAGCGGCGTCGGGCGCGATGGCCGGCGGGATCCGGAGCGCATCGCGGCGGTGATCAGCGAACTCGACGCCGACGTGGTGGCGCTGCAGGAGGTCGAATCGCACCACGGCGACCTGAGGGTGCTGGAACTGCTTGCCGAGCGCACCGGCATGCGCGCGCTCGCGGGGCCGACCATGCTCCGTCCCGTGGGCACCTTCGGCAATGCGCTGCTGACCCGCGCCCCGGTGCTGGACCTCCATCGCCTCGATCTCAGCGTGCCCGGACGGGAGCCTCGCGGCGCCCTGGATGCGCTCCTGGAGACGCCGGGCGGACCCTTGCGGGTGCTCGCCACGCATCTTGGCCTGCGGCCCGCCGAGCGCCGGCGGCAGATCGAGGCGCTGTTATCGGCACTGGACCCGGGACTGCCGGGACCGACGGCACTGCTGGGCGATCTGAACGAGTGGTTCATGTGGGGCCGGCCGCTGCGCCGCCTGCATGCACACTTCGGCCCCACACCAGCGCCTCGCACCTTCCCCGCGCACCGCCCGCTGTTCGCGCTGGACCGGATCTGGGTCGAGCCGCTGGGGTGCCTGCGCGACCTTGCGGCGCATCGCGGCCCGCTGGCACGCGAGGCTTCGGATCATCTGCCGGTCGTGGCGCAGCTGGAGCTCGCGCGGCGCGCCGGCTGATCAGCGCGGCTGCGGAAGTCCGAGTCCGGTCAGGAAGGCGTCCAGGCCAGCGCGGTACGTCGCCTCATCGCGCAGGAAGCCGGTGTTGTGGTCGCCGTCCAGGACCAGCAGGTCGCTGTCAGCGCCCGCCGCGTGCAGCGCTTCGCCGTGGTGGAACGGAATGATCTCGTCGTCGCGGCTGTGCACGACCAGCACCGGCACGCGCACGCGCGCCAGCAGGCGCTCTACGGGATAGTGGATGCGGGCCAGCAGCCGCACCGGCAGGAACCAGTAGATCTCCGCGGCCAGGTCCGGCACCGAGCGGAAGGCGGACTCGACGACCAGAGCACGTGGCGCATGCTGCGTCGCCAGCCAGGCGGCGACCGCTCCGCCCAGCGAGCGCCCGAACAGGACGATCCTGCGCGGGTCGACACGGCGCTGGTCGACCAGGTACTCCCACGCGGCCAGGGCGTCCTCGTACGTGCCCTGCTCGGACGGCCGGCCAGTGCTGCGGCCGTAGCCCCGGTAATCGATGATCAACACCGACAGACCGAGTTCATGGAAGATCCGTAGCGAATCAAGGCGGTGCGAGATATTGCCCGCGTTGCCGTGGAAGAAGAGCAGCACGGCGCGTTCAGGCTGCACCGGGACGAACCAGCCGTGGAGCGTCTCGCCGCTGTCGGTGCCGAGCTCGACCGACTCGTAGCCCAGGCCCACGATCGCCGGCGTGGCGACGAGGTCCCGGGAGGGGATCGAGGGCAGGAACAGCATGCTCTCCTGGCGCGCCCACGTCAGCGCCACAAGCAGGGCGTAGACCGCCGCCAGCGGGAGCAGCACCGCGGCCAGGCCCTTCATGCGGCGTCAGTCCCCGGCGGCCGCCAGTGCCGCGCCGACGATGCCGGCATCGTTGCCCAGGGCGGCGGGAACCACGCGCGTGCGGCACTCCAGCAGCGGCATGAACTTGTCCGCCTTGCGGCTCACGCCGCCGCCGATGATGAACAGGTCCGGCCAGAGCAGTCTGTCGAGCACGCCGAGTACCCCGGACACCCGGGCGGCCCACTTGGCCCAGGACAGGCCCTCGTTCTTGCGCACCTGCGCCGCCGCCTGGTGCTCGGCCTCCTTGCCCCCGACCTCCATGTGGCCGAACTCGGTGTTCGGCACCAGCCGGCCGTCGAGGAACACGGCGCTGCCGATGCCGGTGCCGAAGGTGAGCATGACCACGGTGCCGGGCTCGCCCCGCCCCGCCCCGTAGCGCATCTCAGCGAGCCCGGCCGCATCGGCATCGTTGAGGACCGTCACCGGCGCCCCGAGCGCCACCGCCAGCATCCGGCGGATCTCGCAGCCGATCCACTCGGGGTCGATGTTGGCTGCCGTCAGGGCGATGCCGTCCTTGACCACCGCCGGAACGGCGACGCCGTAGCGCTCGGCCGGGGCGAACTCGCGCGCCAGCCCGGCCGCGGCCGTGACCACGGCAGCAGGCGTGGCCGGCTGCGGCGTCAGCACCTTGTGCCGGTCCATGGCCAGCCGCCCGGCCTCGAGGTCCGCCGGCGCGCCCTTGATGCCCGAGCCGCCGATATCGATACCGAGAATGCTCATGTCCTGGTCCCTCACCACATCTTCCGCATGCGCGCCGCCACGTCGATCACCTCGCCCGGCCGCCCGGGGCGCCCGGCGCCGGGCTCGACATTGCCATGAAACCGGGGCGCCAGGCAGCCCATCATGGCCTCGTCGATGAAGCGGCTGCGGGCGCCATACACGTGCCGGTCGCCGTGCCGCGGCTGCTGCGGCACCCAGTACTTCAGCGGGGCCACGAGGTGCAACTCGGACTTCGCGCGGGTCATCGCGACGTACAGCAGGCGGCGCTCCTCCTCGATCATGGCCGGCTTGCCGGTGGCGAATTCCGAGGGGAAGTTGCCGTCGGCCACGTTCAGGATATACACCGAGTCCCACTCCTGGCCCTTCGCCGAATGGATGGTCGAAAGCACCAGGTAATCCTCGTCCAGCAGTGGTGGTCCGGCGAGGTCGCCCGTGGCCTGCGGCGGATCCAGCGACAGTTCGGTCAGGAACTGCTCGCGCGTGGTGAACTTGCCGGCGACCTGCTCCAGCGCATCGAGGTCGCCGAGCCGGACCGGCCATTCCTCGTAGATCCGCTCCAGCTGCGGCCGGTACCAGTCGCGTGCCCGCCCGACCTGGGCATGCCAGTCGCCTTCGCCGGGGCCGGTCTCCGCCAGCAGCGTCACCAGGCCTTCCCAGTAGGGCGCGGCGGCCGGCGGCGGTGACCAGCCGGCCAGCGCCCCCGGCGCAAAGCCTTGCGACTCCAGCCAGCCGAAGGCCTTTGCCGCCAGCGCTGGACCGATACCGGGCAGCAGCTGCAGGCAGCGGAAGGCGGCGACGCGGTTCTTCGGGTTGTCCGCCCAGCGCAGCACAGCCAGCAGGTCCTTCACGTGCGCGGCCTCGAGAAACTTCAGCCCGCCGTACTTCACGAAGGGGATGTTGCGCCGGACGAGCTCGAGTTCCAGCCGGTCGCTGTGGTGGCTGGCACGGAACAGCACGGCCTGGTGCCGCAACAGCTGTCCCGCCTCGCGGGCCGCCAGGATGGCGTTGATCACATAGTCCGCCTGCGCCTCGTCGTCCGGGACCGTGACGTACCAGGGCCGCTGCGCCGAGGGCCGGGCCGAGCGCAAAGCCTTGCGGAATTGGCGCTCCGCGCCCGCCATCAGGGCGTTGGCCGCGTCCAGCACCGGCTGCACCGAGCGGTAGTTCTCCTCCAGCGTGACGATCGCGGCCGGTGGATCGAACTGCCCGGGGAAGCGCAGGATGTTCTCCATTTCCGCGGCGCGGAAGGAATAGATGCTCTGGGCATCGTCGCCGACCACGGTCAGCCCTCGCCCGTCGGGCTTCAGCCGCAGCAGGATCTCCGCCTGCAGGACGTTGGTGTCCTGGTACTCGTCGACCAGCACATGCTCGAAACGCTCGCCGACGGCCGCCGCCAGCGCCGGGGATTCCATCAGGGCATGCCACCACAGCAGCAGGTCGTCGTAATCGAGCAGGCTGCCGGCTTGCTTGAGCTCGACATAGCGCGCGAACAGCGTGCGCAGCTCATCCGCCCAGTCGGCGCACCAGGGCCAGTGCTCCTCGAGGCATGCCGCCAGCTCGCCGCGCGAGTTCACCGTCCGCGAGTAAATGGCAAGGCAGGTGTCCTTGCGGGGGAAGCGCCGGCGGCCGTCTGCCAGCCCGAGCTCCTGGCGGGCCACGTCCATGAGGTCGGCGGCGTCGCCCCGGTCCAGTACCGAGAAACCCGCATCCAGACGGAGGTTCGGGGCGAATTCCCGCAACAGGCGATTGGCCACCGAATGGAACGTACCGGCCCAGGGGAGCTTTACGGCCTCGCCACGGCCCTGGTCAGCCAGCGACTGGCCCACGACGCGGCGGGCGCGACGGGTCATCTCGCGGGCGGCTCGGCGGCTGAAGGTCAGGAGCAGAATCCGTGCCGGCGGAACTCCAGCCAGGACGAGGTGTCCGACGCGGTGGGCGAGCGTCATCGTCTTGCCGGTGCCGGCGCCGGCAATCACCAGCAGCGGACCTGCCGCCGGGCCCTGCTCGCCGCCGTGCGGCGCAGCATGGGTCACGGCACGGCGCTGGGCCTCGTTCAGGCCCTCGAGGACGGCGGCTGGGGACATGCCGCCGACTATAACAGAGGGCAAATCGCCGCCGAGGCGTTAGAATCGGCGTTTTTTTCGCCGGGCCCGCGGGCCCGATCACGTCCAGGAGACCATGCATGAGCCGTCGTTTCGCGCTTCCCTTCGCCCTCGCCGCGGCCGCGGCGCTCGGCGCCTGCGCCTCGCAAGAAGTCGTCGAGCAGCCCCCCGTCGCCAAGGCCGACGCCGATAACCCGTTCTTCACCGTCAGCACGCTGCCCTACCAGATGCCGCCCTTTGACCAGATCCGGGACGAGCACTACCTGCCGGCTTTCGAGCGTGGCATGGCGGAGCAACTGGCCGAGATCGAGGCGATCGCTAACGACCCCGAAGCGCCAAGCTTCGAGAACACGATCGTCGCGATGGAGCAGACCGGCGAGATCCTGACGCGGGTCTCGCGCGTGTTCTTCAACCTCAACTCCGCCCACACGAACCCGGCGATGCAGGATGTGCAGAAGACCGTGTCGCCGAAGCTCGCTGCGCACCGCGACGCCATTTTCCTGAACCCCAAGCTGTTCAACCGCGTCGAGACGCTGCATGGGCAGCGTGACGCCCTCGGTCTCGATCCCGAGTCCAAGCGCCTGCTGGAGCGCTACTACATCGACTTCGTCCGCGCCGGTGCGCGCCTTTCGGAAGAGGACAAGGAGCAGCTGCGCGCCATCAACGCCGAGCTGGCCTCGCTGGGCACCACCTTCGCCCAGAACGTGCTGCGCGAGACCCTGGACTCGGCCGTCGTCGTGGACACCGCCGAGGAGCTGGACGGGCTGTCCGACGCCCAGATCCGGGCGGCCGCAGCTGCCGCCACGGCCCGTGGCCACGAGGGCAAGTACCTGATCTCGCTGATGAACACCTCCGGCCAGCCACCGCTCGCACAGCTCACCAACCGAGCGGTGAGGCAGCGGATTCTCGAGGCCTCGCTGAACCGGGGCGCGCGTGACAACGCGCACGACAATCGTCCGGTGGTGGCCCGCGTGGCGGCCCTGCGCGCCGAGCGCGCCGCCCTGCTGGGCTACCCGAACCACGCCGCCTACGTGCTGGAAAATGCCACCGCCGGCACGCCGGAGGCCGTGAACCAGATGCTCGCCGGCCTGGCCCCGGCGGCCGTTGCCAACGCCCGCAAGGAAGCGGCCGACATCCAGGCACTGATCGACGCCCAGGGCGGCGGCTTCGAGCTGCAGGCCTGGGACTGGGACTTCTACGCCGAGCAGGTGAAGCAGGCCCGCTACGACCTCGACCCCAACGAGCTGCGCGCCTACTTCGAGCTCGAGACAGTGCTGAACAACGGCGTGTTCTACGCCGCCAACAAGGTCTTCGGCCTGACCTTCAAGCCGCGCCCGGACCTGCCGCTTTACCACCCCGACGCCCGCGCCTGGGAGGTGTTCGAAGCCGACGGCACGCCGCTGGGCATCTTCATCGGTGACTTCTACGCCCGCGACTCCAAGCGCGGCGGCGCCTGGATGAACGCCTACGTGCCGCAGAACGGGCTGGAAGGCAACAAGCCGGTGGTAGCGAATCACCAGAACATCCCGAAGCCGCCCGAGGGTGAGCCGACCCTGATGACCTTGGACGAGGTCACCACGATGTTCCACGAGTTCGGCCACGCCCTGCACGGCCTGTTCTCCGACGTGCGCTACCCGCGCTTCTCCGGCACCAGTGTGCCGCGCGACTTCGTCGAGTTCCCTTCGCAGGTGAACGAGATGTGGGCCGACTGGCCGAGCGTGCTGGCAAACTACGCCCGCCACTACGAGACCGGCGAGCTGCTGCCCAAGGAGATGCTGGAGAAGGCGCTGGAAGCGCAGAAGTTCAACGAGGGCTACCGCACCACCGAGTATGTCGCGGCCTCGCTGCTGGACCAGGCGTGGCATCAGCGCAGCGCCGGCGACGTGCCGACCGATACCGTCGCCTTCGAGCAGCGGGTGCTGGCGGAGACCGGGATGGACTTCGCCCCGGTACCCCCGCGCTACCGCAGCACGTACTTCTCCCACATCATGGGCGGCTACTCGGCCGGCTACTACTCCTACATCTGGAGCGAGGTGCTGGATGCCGACGCCGTGGCCTGGTTCAAGGAGAACGGCGGCATGACTCGGGAGAACGGCGAGCACTTTCGCGCCACCTTGCTGTCGCGCGGCGGCAGCAAGGAAGCGATGCAGCTCTATCGCGACTTCGCCGGGCGTGATCCCGACATCCGCTACCTGCTCGAGCGCCGCGGGCTGACCGCCGCCGGCGGCCCGGGCGAGTAACAAGGCCCCGCCCCGGGCGCGGCCTTGCGGCAGCGCCCGGCTCCTTTCCACCGTCTTGAATGCAGAACTCCGGGGCCCGCCGGGACCCGGCCCGACCGACCGAGAGAGGGTTGTCATGATCCAAAGGCTCAAAGGCCTCCTGGCCGTGATCTGCTGCACCCTGCCGCTGGCAGCTGCCGCCGGCACCAACGTGGACATTCCCTACGAGGAGTTCACGCTGGATAACGGCCTGCGCGTGATCGTCCACACCGACCGCAAGGCGCCGATCGTTGCAGTGAACCTCTGGTACCACGTCGGCTCCAAGAACGAGCCCGACGGCCGGACCGGCTTCGCGCACCTGTTCGAGCACCTCATGTTCCAGGGCTCGGAGAACTACGACGACGAGTACTTCAAGCCCTTCGAGCAGGTCGGCGCCACCGGCCAGAACGGCACCACGAGCTTCGACCGCACCAACTACTTCCAGAACGTGCCCACCACTGCGCTGGACCTTGCGCTTTGGATGGAGTCGGACCGCATGGGGCACTTCATCGGCGCCATCACCCAGGAGCGCCTCGACGAGCAGCGCGACGTGGTGAAGAACGAGAAGCGCCAGCGCTATGGCCAGCCGTACGGCCAGGCCTGGGAGCGGCTGTTCGAGGCCAGTTTCCCGGAGGGGCATCCCTACTCGTGGATGCCCATCGGTTCCATGGAAGACCTGGACGCCGCGACGCTGGAAGACGTCAAGGACTGGTTCAAGACCTGGTACGGCCCGAACAACGCCGTGCTGGTGCTGGCGGGCGACATTGACGTGCCGACCGCGCAGGAGAAAGTCACGCGCTACTTCGGCGACATCCCCGCCGGCCCGCCCCTGGCCCGACCCGAGCAGTGGATCGCGCCGCGCGGGGAATCCACCCGCGAGCTAATACACGACCGCGTGGCGCAGGCCCGCATTTACCGGGTCTGGAACATGGGCAACTACGGCACCGCTGAGGCCGACAAGCTCGCCCTGGCGGCGCAGATCCTCGGCGGCAGCGCTTCCTCGCGCCTGCAGGCTCGGCTGGTCCACCAGGACCAGCTGGTCTCCAGCGTTTACGCCAGCGCCATGCCGCTGGAGCTGTCCGGCATGTTCATGATCGTGGCCACGGTGAAGGACGGCGTCGACCCGGCGCAGGTCGAGGCGATCATCGACGAGGAAGTGGCGGAGTTCCTGGACAAGGGCCCGGGGCGCGCCGAGCTGGCGCAGGCCAAGACCCGCTTCCGCGCGGGCTTCGTCCGCGGTGTCGAGCGCGTCGGCGGCTTCGGTGGCAAGTCCGATGTGCTCGCCGAATGTGCCGTCTACGCCGGTGACCCGGGCTGCTTCCGCGCCAGCGCCGAGCGCATC
>JASFEC010000054.1:0-11411 GCA_050125045.1 Gammaproteobacteria bacterium
GAACCGTGACCCGCGCCCGGAGGAGGCCGCGAGTTGCGCGGCCTTCCTGGACCGGCAGATCGCGTTGCTGCAGCCCAAGATCATTCTCGCCGTGGGACGAGTCGCGGCCCAGCGCCTGCTCGACACGGAAGCGCCGGTGGGCCGGCTGCGCGGCACGGTGCACAGCTACGGGCCGGCCGGCATCCCGCTGGTCGTGACCTGGCATCCCGCGTACCTGCTGCGCCGCCCGGCGGCCAAGGCCGAGGCCTGGCGCGACCTTGTGCTGGCGGCGACCGCCGCGGAGGGACGCTCGTGAGCGCGGCCATCCAGGCGCCCCGGGCCGCCATCCGGCGCATGACGGAGTCGGACCTCGATGCCGTCCACGACGTCGAGCGCCGCGCCTATGACTACCCCTGGTCGCGCGGTATCCTGCTCGATTGCCTCCGGGTGCCCTACGAGTGCGAGGTCCTGGAGGAGGACCGCCGGGTCATCGGGCACTCCGTGATGTCGCTCGCGGCCGACGAAGCCCACCTGCTGAACCTGTGCCTGGCGCCGGAAGCCCAGGGACGCGGTCTCGGGCGCCTGCTGCTGGACCACGTCGTCGCGGTCGCCGTATCGAAGGCCGCACGCGTGATTTTCCTCGAGGTGCGGCCTTCCAACGCGCGCGCCATCCAGCTCTACCTGCGGGCCGGGTTCCGGCGGCTCGGGGTGCGGCGGAACTATTACCGCGCCGGCCCGGGGCGGGAGGATGCGCTGGTGCTCGCGCGCCGTCTCTGAGGCCGCCAGTTCCTGCTAGAATGCCGCGCTTTTCCAGTCCCGGCGGCCGGCCCGCCGCAGTCCCGCTATGAGCGCATTGCCTCCCGAAGTCGCCCGGCGACGTACGTTCGCCATCATTTCCCATCCGGACGCGGGCAAGACCACGCTGACGGAGAAGCTGCTGTTGTTCGGCGGCGCCATCCAGATGGCGGGCTCCGTCAAGGGCCGCAAGGCCGAGCGGCACGCGACTTCTGACTGGATGGCACTCGAACAGCAGCGCGGTATTTCCGTCACCTCCTCCGTGATGCAGTTTCCGTACCGCGAGCGCATCATGAACCTGCTCGACACGCCGGGCCACGCCGACTTCTCCGAGGACACTTATCGCACGCTGACCGCCGTCGACTCGGCGCTGATGGTGATCGACGCCGCCAAGGGCGTCGAGGAGCGCACCATCAAGCTGATGGAGGTATGCCGCCTGCGAACCACCCCCATCATCAGCTTCATCAACAAGCTCGACCGCGATGGCCGGGAACCCCTCGAGCTGCTGGACGAGATCGAGCGGATCCTCCAGATCCGCTGCACGCCCGTGACCTGGCCCATCGGCATGGGCCGCGACTTCCGCGGCGTGTATCACTTCCTGCAGGACCGGATCTATGTCTACCACGCCGCGGCCAAGGGCGCGGCGGGCGAGACGGAGATCATCGAGGGCCTCGAGTCAGCCGAGGCCGGGAAGCTGCTGGGAAGTATTGCGGAGACGTTCCGCGAGGAAGTCGAGCTGGTGCGCGGCGCCTGCGACGAGCTGGACCTGGAAGCCTACCTTCGCGGCGAGCAGACGCCGGTGTTCTTCGGCTCGGCCATCAGCAACTTCGGCGTCCGCGAGCTGCTGGACGGCTTCGTCGAATGGGCTCCGCCGCCCATGCACCGGCCCACCACGACGCGCGAGGTTGAAGCGGGCGAGCCGACCCTCACCGGCTTCGTGTTCAAGATCCAGGCGAACATGGATCCCGCCCACCGCGACCGCATCGCCTTCTTCCGGATCTGCTCCGGGCACTACACGCGTGGCATGAAACTCCGGCATGTCCGGCTCGGGCGCGACGTGCGCATTGCGGATGCGCTCACCTTCATGGCCTCCGACCGCGAGCGCGCCGAAGAGGCCTTCGCCGGCGACATCCTGGGTCTGCACAACCACGGCACCATCAACATCGGCGACACCTTCACCGAGGGCGAGGAGCTGACCTTCACCGGCATCCCGAACTTTGCCCCGGAGCTGTTCCGTCGGGCCGTGCTCGCTGACCCCCTGCGGGCCAAGGCGCTGCACAAGGGCTTGGATCAGCTCTGCGAGGAGGGCGCGACCCAGCTGTTCCGGCCCATGCGCAACAACGACCTCATTCTCGGCGCCGTCGGCCCGCTGCAGTTCGACGTCGTGGCCTGGAGACTCAAGGAGGAATACGGGGTCGACTGCCGTTTCGAGCAGGTGAACGTCGCCACGGCGCGGTGGGTCTACTGCGACGACGGCCGGCGCCTGGAAGAGTTCCGCGGTAAAGCGGCGGAGCACCTCGCCGTGGATCACGCCGGTGCGCTGGTCTATGTCGCGCCGTCGCGGGTCAACCTGCAGCTGACGCAGGAGCGCTGGCCGGAGGTCCGGTTCATGCCGACGCGGGACCACCTCGCCGCCTAGGCCGGAGCCGGCGCAGTTCCTGCCGCAGCAGGGCCAGCAGCGCCTCGTCCCCGCTGCGTGCCTCGTACCGCAGGGCAAGGTAGAGCCGGGTGATCCGCTCGGCGGCAGGCCCCTCGGCCGGTCGGTCGCGCGCCACGCGCGCCGCGTAGTCCCGCGGGCCCTCCTGCGGCTCGCGCGGGATGCCGGCGGCGGCCATGCGACGGCAGAATTCGCGGTAGAGCCGGGCCACCTCCGGTTCCGGCGGCGGCCGCAGCCGCCAGGCGAGCCATAGCGCGAAGGCGCCCATGATGGCGGCCACCAGCACCGTGAGGCCGACCACCAGGGCCCGCCAGTCGGCATTCGGCAGCCCGAGGCGGGCCAGCAGAGCGAGCTGCCGCTCGGGGCCGTAACCGAGGACCCAGTCCGTCCACAGGCTGTTCAGCGCATCCCATCCCTGGGTCAGCGTGCGCACCCCGAACAGCTCGCGGAGGGCCGCTCCCGGGACGCGCTCGCCGGCCGGCAGGGCCTCGCCCAGGCCGAGCTCGATGCGGTCCGGCGCAATGGCCCCGGTAGGGTCGACGCGAATCCAGCCGCTGCCCTCCAGCCACACTTCCGACCATGCGTGGGCATCGGACTGCCGCACCACCAGCCGGTCGCTGAGCGGGTTCAGCTCGCCCCCCTGGTAGCCCGTTACGACGCGGGCGGGCAGCCCGGCGGCGCGCGCCATCATCGTGAATGCGGAGGCGTAGTGCTCGCAGAAGCCGCGGCGGGTGCGGAACAGGAACTCGTCCACGGGGTGCGCGGAGGTGAGCGGCGGCGGTTCCAGGGTGTAGACGAAAGGCTCTTCGCGGAACTGCCGGAGCAGGGCGTCGACCAGCGCCGCGTCCGAGTTCGCGGCCGCACGCAGCGACCGGGCCAGGGCCGCGGCGCGGGGGTTGCGTCCCTCCGGGAGGCGGAGGCTGCGGAAGCGCGTGATCGGCCCCAGCTGGGCTTCCACGCGCGCTCCGGGCCAGGACTGCACGTCCAGCGCCCGGACGTTGTCGACCGGCCGGCGCGCGACCAGCTGGAACTCGTGGGTGAGGAATGCCTCCGAATCCGTCCATGCGCCCGGGAAGTCGAGTGCCAGCAGCCAGGCCCGGCCGTGGGGCTCGATGGTGAGTCGGTAGCGATAACTGGGACCGGCCAGCTCCAGCGGCTGGTTCAGCCGGGGCAGTCGCTCGAGATCACTCCAGGTCCAGCCGTCGAAGCGCTCCAGCACGGGGCCGCGCCAGTAGCGCTCCTCGGGCGGCGGCAGCGCGCCCTCGAAGCTCACCCGGAACGCGACTTCATTCGACTGGATCAGGCGCGAGATCATCCCCGGCGACATCTCGTCGGACAGCCCGCTCATCGCTTCCGCGCCGCGCGACGGCAGCGCCCAGAAGGGGCCGGGCACGCGCGGGAACAGCAGGAACAGGACCGCCGCCACCGGCACGGCGAAGCCCAGCATGCGCAGCACCATGCCGGTTGCCGCGCGCCACGGCAGCGGGGCGCCGGCCCGAACGCCCTGCAGCAGGGCAAGCGTGATGGCGGCCACGCTGGCGGCCAGCCATGGCAGGCTCCAGATCGGCTGGTCGTACAGCAGCTGCATCATGACCAGGAAGAAGCCGATGAAGGCGAGCACCTGGAGATCCCGCCGGCTCCGGGTTTCGAGGAGCTTCATGGCGCCCATCACAACCAGCAGGCCGCCACCGGCCTCGAGTCCGTTCAGGGTGCGGTAGGTGAACAGCACGCCAACCACGCAGGTGCCGGCCAGGGCGAGCTGCAGCCAGCGGGGCGGCAGGCGCCAGCCGCGTCGCTGGATGGCCAGGCGCCAGGCCGCGGCTCCGAAGAAGACAGCGGTGATCCACACCGGCAGCCGCGGCACCGCAGGGGCCAGCGCGAGGGCGAGGGCCGCGAGCATCCAGCCCAGGCGCAGCGCGGTCGGGTCAGCCACTTGCCGGGCCCTCGCCGCCTGGAAACAGGGCCAGGGCGCTCAGGCAGCGATGGCGATGCGCGGGGCCGATGGCGGGCGGAATCTCGGTGCCCGGGATGCGGAGCCCGTAGGCGCCGCCGCCGGCATGGGCGTCCAGCACCCAGCGGCACAGCATGCGCAGCCGCTCCTCGACCGGCAGCGGCGGCAGGGTTTCCCAGTCGAGCCAGGCGCTGCCGCGGGCGCTGCCGGCGAACTGCTTGACCGGCAACTCCTCGCTGCGCGCCGCGGCCTTCCAGGCGATGCGCCGCGGGGAGTCCCCTGCCCGGAAGTCCCGCAGGCCGGCGAAGTCGTCCTCGCCGGCACGCTCGTCCCAGTGGCCCTCGGCATCTTCCGGGCCGCCGCCGGGCGGCGGCGGCGCCTGCTCGGCCGGCGCGGGATAGACCACGGTCTCGCAGTCGGGATGCAGCCAGGCCCAGGCGCGGAACAGGCCAAAAGGAAAAGACGTGGCAAGACGCACCCGGTCCGGCCGCAGCCGACCGCGGTGCCGGGTCGGGAGTTCGATATGCGCGGCCTCGCTGCGGCCCGGGCCGAGATCCGCGGGGGCCGCGGCGTGGCCTTCGCAGCTGGCCTCCAGGTCGAATCGCCCGCTGGCCCCGGGATTCTCCAGGGTCAACTCGAGGCGCGCGGACTGCCCGGCGAAGGCCGGGCGCAGCCGGATGCCCCGGGCCACCACCCCGGTGATGTTCTGGTGGCACCAGTGCATGGTGACGAGGCCCAGCCCGGCGAGCAGGAAAGTCAGCATGAAAGCCATGCTGTTGTTGTAATTCATCGCGGCCAGGAGCATGCCGAACAGGCTGAGGCCGTAGCCGCCGCCGAGCGCCGTCGGCAGGATGTAGACACGCTTGCGATGGAGCTCGACGGGCTCCGCGTCGGGCCCCTGGCGGCGGCGGGCCCAGTCCGCGGCCAGGGTGCCGAGGCGTCGGCCGAGCGCGAGGCCGCGGCGGGGGGGTGGCGCGACCCCGGCAGTCTCAGGGGATGGGGACTGAGGCGACAAGGCGCTCTCCGGGGTCGTCGCCCGGCGACTCGCCCTCGGTGCGCAGGCGATGACCGACGACGGCCGGCGTCACCGCCTGGACGTCCTCGGGGATAACCGCACGACGTCCATCCAGCAGGGCCCAGGCTCGTGCAGCCCGCAGCAGCGCAATCGCCGCGCGCGGCGACAAGCCGGCGCCGAAGCCCGGATGTTCCCGGCTCCAGGCGACCAGGGCCTGCACGTAGTCCAGCAGGGCCTCGGACGCATGCACGCCGGTCACGTGCTCGCGCAGTCGCAGCAGCACGGCGGGGGAAGCGGCCGCCGGCAGCCGGCGTAGCAGCGCGCGCCGGTCTTCACCGCGGAGGAGCTCGCGCTCGAGGGCCGGCTCGGGGTAGCCGAGCCGGATGCGCATCAGGAAACGGTCGAGCTGAGACTCTGGCAGCGGGAAGGTGCCGACCTGCTCGGCGGGGTTCTGCGTGGCCACGACGAAGAACGGCTCGGGCAGGGCATGGGAGACGCCGTCCACCGTCACCTGCCGCTCCTCCATGGCCTCCAGCAGCGCGCTCTGCGCTTTCGGCGTGGCGCGGTTGACCTCGTCGGCGAGCACGAGCTGGGCGAAGACCGGCCCCGGGTGGAAGCTGAAGCTGCCCGAGTCGCGCTGGTAGATGGAGACGCCGACGATGTCCGCCGGCAGCAGGTCGCTGGTGAACTGGATCCGGTGGCAGGAGAGTCCCAGCACCCGCGCGATACCGTGCGCCAGCGTCGTCTTGCCGACGCCGGGCAGGTCCTCGATGAGCAGGTGGCCGCCGGACAACAGGCAGGTCAGGGCCAGCCGTAGCTGCTGTTCCTTGCCCAGGATGACGCGCTCCAGCGCGCGCAGTGCCTGCCCGAGACGGCCGAGATCCTCGGCAGCCGACTCGCCCGGGGCCGGGGGGTGCTCAGCGGAGGGCACGCACACGCTCCAGCTGCTGGTCGATCTTGGCGATGGCGTCGCCGAGCTCAGCCTCGCGGCGCCGCTCCTTGTCGACCACCGCCGGCGGGGCGTTCTCGACGAAGGAGGGCTTGGTCAGCTTGGCCTGGGTCTTGCCGAGATCCGTCTCCAGCTTCGTCCGCTGCTTCGCCAGGCGCGCCAGCTCCGCTTCCGCGTCGATCAGCCCGGCCATCGGCACGAGCAGGCGCATGGCGCCGAGCAGCACCGTTGCGGACGGGGGCGGGCTCTCACCGGGAGCCAGCGGCCGGACGGACTCGAGCCGGGCCAGGGCGGTCAGCAGGTTGCGGTTCGCCTCCAGCCAGCCGAGGTCGCGTTCGGTGGCGTCCTGCAGCAGCACCGGCAGCGGCCGACCCGGCGCGATGTTCATCTCGCCGCGAACCTGCCGCACGCCGAGCACGAGGCCCTGGACCCAGGCCATCTCTGACTCCGCGTCCTCGTCGCGCGGGTAGTCCGCCGCTGCGGGATAAGGCTGCCGCATGACCGTGTCGCCGGCCACGCCCGCCACGGGCGCCGCGCGTTGCCAGAGCTCCTCGGTGATGAACGGCATCAGCGGGTGCAGCAGCCTGAGCAGGGCTTCCAGTACTTCCGCCAGGGTCCTGCGGGTGCCGCGCCTGCGCGCCGCGCTCACGGACTCGTCGTTGAGCACCGGCTTGACCAGCTCGAGGTACCAGTCGCAGAACTCGTGCCAGGTGAAGTCATAGATCGCCTGCGCTGCCAGGTCGAAGCGGTAGGTGTCGCAAGACTCGAGCGCGCCCTGCACCGCCACGCCCAGCCGCGAGCGGATCCAGCGGTCGGCGAGCCCGAGTTCCAGCTCGCCGTCGGCCCCGCAGTCCTCGCCCGCCGTGTTCATCAGGACGAAGCGCGAGGCGTTCCACAGCTTGTTGCAGAAGTTCCGGTAGCCCTCGATGCGTCCCAGGTCCAGCCGCACGTCGCGCCCCGTGGTCGCCAGCGAGGCGAAGGTAAAGCGGAGCGCATCGGTGCCGAACGGCGGGATGCCGGCAGGGAATTCCTTGCGCGTCGCCTTCTCGATGCGCGTCTTCAGCTGTGGCTGCATCATGCCGGTCGTGCGCTTGTGCACGAGCGTCTCGAGGTCGACACCGTCGATCAGGTCCAGGGGATCCAGCACGTTGCCCTTGGACTTGGACATCTTCTGGCCTTCGCTGTCGCGCAGCAGGCCGTGGATATAGACCTCGCGGAAGGGCACGTCGCCCATGAACTTGAGGCCCATCATGATCATGCGAGCCACCCAGAAGAAGATGATGTCAAAGCCCGTGACCAGCACCGAGCCCGGGTACCACGTCGTCAGCGCCGGGGTGCGGTCCGGCCAGCCGAGCGTGCTGAAGGGCCACAGCGCGGACGAGAACCATGTGTCGAGCACGTCCTCGTCCTGCGCCAGCGGGATGTCGTCCCCGAGACCGCTGCGGCGGCGCGCGTCTGCTTCGTCCAGGCCGACATGCACACCGCCCTCGGGGTCATACCAGGCGGGAATCCTGTGGCCCCACCAAAGCTGGCGGCTGATGCACCAGTCCTGGATGTTGCGCATCCACTCGAAGTAGGTCTTCGACCAGTTTTCCGGGACGAAGCGCACGTGGCCATCCTCGACCGCGCGGATGGCGGGCTCGGCGAGCGGGGCGATCTTCACGTACCACTGGTCCGTCAGGTACGGCTCCAGCACGGCGCCGCTGCGATCGCCGCGCGGCACGAACAGGCGATGCTCCTGGATCCGGTCCAGCAACCCGAGGGCTTCCATGTCCGCCACTACGCGCTCGCGCGCCGCGAAGCGGTCCAGCCCGCGATACGCCGCCGGCGCTTCGTCGTTGAGCGAGGCATCGTCGCGCAGCACGTTGATCATCTGCAGCCCGTGGCGGCGCCCGATCTCGTAGTCGTTGAAGTCGTGGGCGGGCGTGATCTTGACGCAGCCGCTGCCGAACTCCGGGTCGACGTAGTCGTCGGCGATGATCGGGATGCGCCGAGCGGTGAGGGGCAACTCAATCTCCTGGCCGACGAGATGAGTGTAACGGGCGTCCTCAGGGTGCACGGCGACCGCGGTGTCGCCGAGCATGGTCTCCGGCCGGGTGGTCGCCACCACCAGGTGGCCGCTGCCGTCCGCCAGCGGGTAGCGGAAGTGCCAGAGCTTGCCCTGCTCCTCCTCGTTGACGACTTCCAGGTCGGACAGGGCGGTGTGCAGGACTGGATCCCAGTTCACCAGCCGCTTGCCGCGGTAGATCAGGCCTTCCTCGTACAGGCTGACGAAGGCCTGCAGCACCGCGCGGGACAGCTCGGGGTCCATGGTGAACTTGTGCCGCGACCAGTCGACCGAGGCGCCGAGGCGCTTCAGCTGGCGCTCGATGGTGTCGCCGGATTCCCGCTTCCACTGCCACACGCGTTCGACGAAACGTTCGCGGCCCAGGTCGCGCCGGTGCAGCCCTTCGGCTTCCAGCTGGCGCTCCACGACCATCTGGGTGGCGATGCCCGCATGGTCCGTGCCCGGCTGCCACAGGGTGTTGCGGCCGCGCATGCGCTGCAGGCGCGTGAGCGCGTCCATGATCGTGTCCTGGAAGGCGTGCCCCATGTGCAGCGTGCCGGTCACGTTCGGCGGCGGCAGCATGATGCAGTACGGCACGCCCTCGCCGGAGGGCGCGAAGCAGCCTTGCTCCTCCCAGCCGGCGTAGATGCGGGCCTCGATGTCCGCAGGGTCGTAGGTCTTCTGCATGGTGGTTGTCGGTCCGGTCAGGAACGCAGGTGGTTGCGCAAGGCGCGTTCGACGATGTCCGGCAGCTCCTCGCGCAGCCTGGAAGAAACCTGTTCGAACAGCGCCGCCTCGACCTCGCGCACCGCGGAGTGCAGCAGGTCGACCACGACTTCCCAGGCGACCGCAACGAGTTCCGCTTTCAACGCCGCCAGCTCGTGGTCCGAGAGCGGCCTCGGCGGCGGCACCGCGACGGCATGGAGCACCGGTGCAGCGGGCGCGGCATCGGGCTCGACCTTGTCGCGCAGAACGGGCCGAGTGCCGGTGTTCTCGACTTCGTCGCTCATCCCCGGGGCGCCCCGATCTGGTGAGTCTCGACGGTGTAGCCCCGGTCCCGGTAGAAGCGGAAACGCTCCCGCGCCGCTGCCTTGTCGTCATCGTCGCCGCCGACGATCTCCGCCACCCGGTCGAAGCGGCTGAAGAACAGCGGCACTTGCCGGTCGAGGTTGATCAGCAGTTCCGCCTCGAAGTGCGGCTCCGTCTCCGCGCCGATGCGAACCGGCGTCCGCTCGGCAGTGGCTTCGTCGAGGTCGTCCGCGTCCAGGGCGTGGGGCACGAAGCTGCCGTCGCGAAAGGTCCACAAGAGCTCGTCCACCTTCCGCGCCGCGTCCGCGGAGCCCGCGTGCAGGTACACCCGATGGCGCAGTCGCCAGACCTTTTCCGCCAGCCGACAGGCGAACACCTCCCGCGCCTGCGCGGCCTGTGCCTGGAGAACGTAGAAGTCGACTCGCGTCATCCGGCTCGCCGGCGAGGCCTCAGGCCACGCCGGCCCGGCTCATCAGGAACTGCGACAGCAGGGGCACCGGCCGGCCGGTGGCGCCCTTGGCCTGGCCGCTCTTCCAGGCCGTGCCGGCAATGTCGATGTGCGCCCAGCTCAGTTCCTGCGTGAAGCGGCTGAGGAAGCAGCCGGCCGTGATGGCGCCGGCGTCGCGGCCCGCGACGTTGGCGAAGTCGGCGAAGTTGCTCTTCAGCTGCTCGTTGTAATCGGGCCCGAGCGGCAGGTGCCAGGCGCGGTCCTCCGCCTCGACGCCGGCCCGCAGCAGCTCGTCGGCCAGGGTGTCGTCATTGCTCATCAGGCCGCTCAGGTGATGGCCGAGAGCGATCACGCAGGCGCCGGTCAGCGTGGCGATGTCGACCACGGCCGCCGGCTTGAAGCGACGCGCGTAGGTGAGGGCGTCGCAGAGGATCAGTCGGCCCTCGGCGTCCGTGTTGAGGATCTCGACGGTCTGGCCGGACATCGTCGTGACGATGTCGCCGGGCCGGCTGGCCAGGCCGTCGGGCATGTTCTCCGCGGCCGGGACCAGGCCGACGACATTGATCGGCAGGTCCAGCGCGGCCACGGTGGCCATGGTGCCGATCACGCTGGCGCCGCCGCACATGTCGAACTTCATCTCGTCCATCGCGGGAGCCGGCTTGATGCAGATGCCGCCGGTATCGAAGGTGATGGCCTTGCCGACCAGGGCCACGGGCGCTTTCTGCTTCGGGCCGCCGCGCCATTCCAGCACGATCAGCTTGGGCGGCTGGCGGCTGCCCTGCGCGACCGACAGCAGTGCGTTCATGCCGAGCTTCTTCATCTGCGCCTGCTCGACGACCGAGACCTTGAGGCCCTGGTGGGCGGCAGCCAGCTTCTTTGCTTCGGCGGCCAGGAAGGCCGGCGTACAGACGTTGCCCGGAAGATTCCCGAGGCGCCTGGCGAGGGACTGGCCCACGGCCACCCCCTTGCCATGCCTGGAGCCGAGGTTGGCGGCGGACTGCGACTTGCGGTCGGTGACCCAGAGGGTCAGCTTGGTGAACTTGGGTGGCGGCGTCTCCACGCTCGACTTCATTTCGTCGAAGCGGTAGGCGGTTTCCTCGGCGGCCTCGGCGGCGTGGCGCGCCAGGGTGTAGGTGTCGGTGTCGGCGACCGTTTCGCTGGAGAGGAAGCTGAAGGCTTGCTTCGCGCCGGTACCGAGCAGGGTCTTTACGGCAGCGGCGTGGGCCTTGCGCCAGCCCTTCAGGTCGAGCTTGCCGGCTTCACCCAGACCGACCAGGAGCAGGCGCTTCGCGCCGATGCCCGCCGGCTTCGGCACCAGCAGCGTGGCACCCGCCTGCCCGCGGAAGTCCCCGCTCTTCACCAGCCCGCTGACCAGCTTGTCGGCGACCGCGTCAATGTCCCGCGCAGCCTCGGAAAGTCGGCCGTCCTTGTAGACCCCGACGATGGCGCAATCGGTCCTGACAGTTGCCGCAGAGCCGGTCTTCGCCGTGAAATCCATCATTCCCTCTCCTCAGGTTCTGCCGCCGGGGGCGGCGTTACGC
>JASFEC010000055.1:0-11357 GCA_050125045.1 Gammaproteobacteria bacterium
TCGGCCGCAGCAGCAGGTAGTTCGTCTCCGGCGCGCAGACGTTCGAGACCATCGTCACCGAGGCGTTGAAGTCGCCCTCGATGTTGCCCGTCAGGACGTAGCGCGAGGTTTCGAACCCTGCATTGACCGGCTCGTTTGGGGTCGAGGGCGAGCCGGTGTTGCCGAAGGGCTGGTGGCAGCCCGCGCACTGCGACATCAGCACCGGGTGCACGGTCGCGGCGAACAGCTGCTCGGACAGTCCCTGCATGCCGCCCCGGGTCTCGGACAGCGCGCGGAAGCCGTCCCCGTTGGCGTCGTCGAAGGGGTCGTTGTAGTACTGTCCGCCGAGGTCGATCCACTCCGCCAGCAGCCGCAGCTCGCTCGCGTTCAGCAGGCCGCTATGGTCCACCGTCGGCGGCAGGCTCATGTCACGGCCCGAGCGCAGCGGCTGCTCGAACAGCTTGGCCATCAGCCCGGCGGTGCGCGAGCTGTCGCGCGACCCCCCCGTGCTGACGAGCGCCGGCTCGCGCACGATCTCGATCGAGCCGTCCTGCATGATGCGCAGCTGCGGCAGGCCGGTGTCGGGGTCGAGCACCGGGTCGCCGACCATCAGTTCCTCGTAGGACTTGAGGCGACCGGAGCCGGCGGTGGAGCCGCTCAGGTCGAGGCCGGCCGACAGCGGGTCGTTCGGGTCATCGTTGAGGTGACAGCCGATGCAGGTGGCGTCGCCGCGGTCCGCTTCCCACAGGGGCTGGATGTGGTCGGGATAGTTGATGATGCCGTCGACCGGCGCCGGCACGCCCGGCGGGAGGTCGGCATAGCTGATCACCAGCGGCTCGTCGGCTGGACGGCCGGCCTGCGCCGGATCGGTCCAGACGTCCTCGAACACCAAATCTGAGCTGAGCTCCAGCGCGGTCGGGTTGATGCGGGTACGGGTCTCGGCCATCGACTCGCCCAGCTCCCCGGCCATCGTGGCGTTGGGATGGAAGCCGGCGATGGGCGCCGAATTCAGGGCGCTGCCGCGCCGCGGCGAGTGGCAACCGTTGCAGGTCCGGGTTTCACCCGGACGCACCTGGAGCCAGTTCGTGTGCACCTGGATGGCGCGGCCGTGGGCGTCCACGGCTACGATGCCCAGGGGGATGTCGGCCGGCACCCGGATGCGGAAGGATCCGTCGGGCTCGATGGGTGCATAGCCGATAATCTGCTGCATCTCGAGATCGGTCTCGCCGATCGCCTCGCGCGATACCCCTGGCGGCGTCGGTACCGCTTCCGTGACCCGCACGAAGCGGGCCGGCCGGTCCGCGGCGGTGGTGAGGGCCGGATCCTTGAGCGCCAAGAGGTCGGCGACGGCGCTGCGCGTGTCGTCGGGCGGCGGCGCGGTCTGGGGGATGGTCTCGCCGTCGACCAGCATGCCGACGCCCATCAGGCCCAGGCCGTCCGTGTCGTAGACGCTCTTGACGTTCAGGATGCCGATCCCCTCGGCGGCGAGCGCCGCGTCCAGCGGCTTGTCCGGAATGGTGTTGGGAGCGGGTCGCGCCTGGACGGCGACCGGGTCGGTGTAGGCCCAGCCCTCCGGCGGGAGCGCGATGGGCCGCAGGCTGCGGGTCTCGAGGTCGAACATGTACACGCCATAGAGCGGCGGGCCCTCGACTTCCTCGTCCTGGCCGGTGACGGGGTTGAACTCCATCTCCGGGCGCAGCGGCGACCAGCTCACCAGGGCGCGGCTGGTGCCGTCCCACAAGGGATACGGGGTGGTGTAGCGGCCGTACTCGGAGACGCCGCGACCGACCTCGATCGGGAACTGGGTCAGCTGCTGTTGTGCCACGGCATCAGCCGGGGCCCCCGGCACCCGCTCGCCGGCTTCAGCGAAGTTACGGATATCCACGGCGACCAGGGCCCCGCCCTCGCGGGTCCCGGACAGGGGCATCAGGGCGGTCATCACCCGGCCGTCGGGCATCTCTCGCGGGTGCAGAAAGCTGTTGCCCGGGCTGAAGGCCCCGTACTGCACGAAGATGTTGGTGCCGTCGGGATTGGTGATGAACAGCGGAAAGTGATTGCGATTGCCGACGTGGTCCCAGCGCGCGAACAGGATCTCCCCCGTGCTCAGCACGGTCGGGTTGCGGTCGTGACTCTGGTTGAACGAGATCTGCCGGATGTCGTCGCCGTCCGCGCTCATGACGTGGAGCGCGATGACGCGCTCGCGTTCGTACTCGTCGCGGTAGGCGTAGGGCTCGATGTTGCGCTCGGCCAGCAGCCGGCGTGATTTCTCCTGCCGGTTGGAGCTGAACACGATGCGGCCGTCGGGGAGATAGGCAGGGTCCACGTCATCGCCGGCATTGGCCGTCGCCTCGTCCGGGATGATGCGGGTGAGGATCCGGCTCGGCAGGTCGAGCTCATAGACGTTCCAGGTCGGATCGTCCGGTCCGCGCATGGAGAACAGGACGCGTTCCCCGTCGTAGGAGACCTCCGGATCGGAGACATCGCCCGCGCCCAGCGTGTAGTCCGCCGTGAGGTTGACCAGCGGCGCCGTGGGCGACGACAGGTCCTTCATCATCAGATCGCCGCCGGGCGCGAACACGGCGCCGTCCGTGGGATTACCCACGGCCTCGACCTGCCGCATGGCGAAAACGATCGGGAAGTCGCCCTCGACGACGACGGCGGAGGAACCCGTTTCCTCGGTTCCGCCGCATCCGCCGAGTGCCACGAAGAATCCCAGCAGCGCTGGGGAAATCAGCTTGCTTACCTGTGCCCGAACCATGTCACGACCTCCCGCTCTCGGTGGCGTCGACGGGCGGGGCGCAAGCTCGGAACTGCCGGGTCGAATCGCCCGGTATAGCGGCGGGGTTGGGGCGTGGGGAAACGGTGTCTAAATTGCGCCCGGGCAGCGCGCCCGGGCCGTCTCCCATGGCCGGCAACCCCGCTGTCCTGGGCCCGGAAGGACCTTTAGACCGGTGGCTTTGCGTCCCCGCCTTTCGACGGGTTTGCCTTTTTCAGCGAGGTCACGGATGACAGAGGCGCGCAGTCATGTCAAGGTCGCAGTCGACATTGGTGCGACGCAGCAATCTTGACGAGACCGTGGTGGTACGCCTTGGTGCAAGGCTAACCATCGGTTTCTACTGAGAATCCGCTTTGGTCTTGGGGACGCGTGGCCCGGGCGCGCCGCATGGGGGTGATCGACCGGGTCTGCAGGGCGCCCGACAGCGGCGCGGGGCGCGTTTGCGCATCAGGGAGAGGCGGGTGCAGGCTCCGGCAAAGCGCGCTCGAAGTCCGGCGTGAAAAGGAAGGGGATGTCGTACTCGAAGCGAACGTTTTCGTAGCGATCGTCCACCGGGGCGTCACCCTCCACAGCGCTCGGGTTCCAGGTCACGGACAGCACCTGCAGCCCCGGAACGATCCCCTTGAGCGGAACCACGCCGGTGAGGCCTCGCATGCCGAGGTCCAGTCGCTCGGTGGCGACGAAGATGTCCATGTCGACCGGCGTGCCGTTGAGCTCGACGGCCCATACGCGGGCCAGGCAGGCAGCGCCGAGGCCGGCATCTTCACCCGCGCACAGGCGCTCCAGCATGAGGTTGTCGCGCAGCGGCTGGTAGGGCAGGAAGAGGCGCACATGACTGCCCCGCTGCTCGAAGCTGGGAATTATCGGCCGCCCCCGGAACCGGTCGCGGCCATCGCGCATGTCCTCGTAATAGCTGCTGCGAAAGGCCGTGCCCTCCAGGTGCTCCTCGTCCAGGTAACGGAACTGGTCCGAGATCGTGAAATTGGTCGACCGTTCAAAGCTGAACTGCCCGACGACGACGATGCCTGCGACCGCCAGCACGAACACGATCATGGCGATGATCGGGCGGGTATTGCTCTGCAGCGTGAGCTGCACGGGCAGGATCAGCCGCTGGGGCATGAGCCAGCTGTTGATCCGGCTGAGGCCCGCCACCAGGCCCTGGAACCACCGCGCCGTACCTAACTTCGGCAGCCGGGCCGCAAGCAGGCCATCCAGCATCCATAGCAGGACCGACACCCCAACGCCGACGGCCAGCAAGCCCAGGGAAGCGACGGTGATGCCGAGATTGGTCGCGCCGAAACGGGAACCGATCAGGCCGCCGATACTGGCCACCACGGCGATCAGCAGGACGAGCCAGGCGATGGCGAGCGCAATGACGCTGATGACCGCGAAGAGAGAGGATGCCAGTTTGTCGGAGCGCGCGATGGCGGTCTGGAGATCGGGGAGTCGTTGGCGGTAGCGCTCGCGTGTGAGGGGCCCGATGCCCGGGGTGCGGTCCCAGTTGATCCCCCGGGGAAACACCGTGCGCAGGCCGATCAGGCCGACCCAGTAGGCCCGCGTCAGGAGATGCAGCAGGAAGCACGTCCCCAGCCCGTAGCACAACCCGGTGAGCAATATGAGGGCGAGGTTGCCGCTCACCACCATGGGGACGGAAAGATGCATGTACGCAGCGGCAAACCGTTCGAACAGCCACCCGGGCAGCGTGAACAGGGCGACCGTGGTCAAGCTCGAGATGATCAGCTCGAGCTCGTCGGTCCGGTCGCGCAGGCGCGCCAGCTCGGCGCGTGATTCGGGCGTCTGCCGTTCGGCCTCTCTTGCGTCTTGGTCTGGCATGCGGCGCTCCTTCAACCGGGCAACCGCGGCCCCCGGGCAGGCTCGCAGCGTTCGGACAACGCTGCCACAATACCCGAATGCATACCGTAGTTCCCCTGCAGCGCGACGCTGCGACCTGGCTCCGGAAGCCCGGCCGGATCTGGCTGAGCTGGAGTATCTTCAATCCCAACGGGCCGACCGTGAGCTGTGTCGGCCTGCGTGATACCGAGCAGTCCGGGCGCGCCGAGGTGTTCTACCGCTGGCAGCACTTCCTGGGCGGCGAAGACTACAGCCTGGGCCAGGTCAATACGCAGGCCGCCGATGCCCGCGAGCAGCTGGCGGCGGTATTCACCGGGGCGTTTGCCCTGCGTCCCGGGCAGGGATTGCAGCGCTTCGCCATGGTCACGTGCATCCCGAGCCTCGTCGTCTCGAACGTCGAGGAAGACTGGCTGCCGGTCCTGCGCGCCTGCCTGGAGGGTAGCGCCGCGATCCAGGCCGCGGACTGGGGACGGGAGCGCTACCTGCTCGGCAAGTATGGCAACCGGCTGTTCGATCGGGCGGGCGAGGAGCTGCGCGAGGCCTACGAGGGCATGCGCCGCGAGCACGACGCGAAGGCGGAGCGCGACCCGGAGATCACCGAGCGCCTGCAGCATATGTTCAGCGTCTACCGGCAGGTCCCGACCTTTGCCGACTGGGAGCCGGGCCGCTACGTCAGCCGCGGCATCCAGGCGGGAGACTTCGAGACATGGTGGAACGCCGTGACGGCGTTGGAGTTCTGGCCACCGGCGACGCAACAGCTCGCCCGGGCGTGGGAGAACACAGGGCGGCAGAGCACGCTCCCGCACCGGACGCCGATGGCCGAGGTGCGCGACTTCTTTGCCGCCTACGGCATGCCGATCTTCAGCCCGATGGCCGGCCCCGGCCGGGCATAGCCGCGATCTCAGGGTCCCGGCGCGCCGAACTGCCGCTCGTACTCCCTGATGTAGTTGTAGTAGTAGCTGGTGTAGAGCTGGAAGTGTTCTTCCAGCGCCGTGAGCTGGCGCTCCGTGCCGGTGAAGTACTCGAGCAGGTCCTCCCGCTGGACCTCGAGCAGCCGTTCCAGGTTCGGCGCGACGTCCTCGACGTTGTAGAGGGCCATGTCTGAGTACTCGAGGATCGGGCGGTTGTCGGTATGCAGCGGCGAGCCTGCGACGAGCGCGTCGACGTCGTCCTCGCCGAGCAGCAGCATGCTGGCCAGCTCGTAGACATTGTCGACGTCCAGGCTGCGCAGGTCGCCCTCGACCTCGCCCATCTTCTTCTTGAGCTCGGCCATGTTCACCAGCGTCGGCTCCGGTGTGCCCACCAGGATGATGAAGTGAGTCGGGAACTGGGTGAAGTACCAGACGGTGGTGTGCGGAAAGACGTTGTCGAACGTGGCGATCAGGATGCGGAGGTCGCTGAACGAGAGCCCACCCACCGGCAGCCAGGCCGCGGCGACGCCGTCCGAGCTGAGCCCGTCACGCATGATCTCGAAGTACTCCCGCGTGTACAGGTAGGGGTTCCGCTTGTACTTGAGGTTGGTGACGTCGGTGACGATGACGTCGAACTCGTCGTCCGTGGTGGCGATGTAGTTGCGGGCGTCATCCAGCACGATCTCGAGGTTAGGATCGGCGTAAGAATCGTAGTTGACGTTGCTGAACAGGGGCGCCGCATCGATGATCTTCTGCTCGATCTCGACCGCGTAGACGTCCACGTCGTGGAGCAGCATGCTGCCCGACGTCGTGCCCGTGCCGTAGCCCACGGTCAACGCCGACTCCGGCTCCTCGGCCAGCAGCAGCGGCACATGCGCAAGCATTCTCGAGTCGGCCAGCAGCACCGGGTCGGTCCCGGAGACATTCTGGCCGTCGACGAACAGGCCCCGGTAATCCCCGCGTTCCACGGCCGTGACCGTGCCCGACAGGCCTTCCTCGTAATAGATCACGTCGAAGCCCTCGGCGGCCGTTCGCAAGTCTCGGCCCTTGAGCTCGGCGTGGAAGGTCTTGCTGTCGGTGAACACCAGCAGGTTCGAGACGACGGCAACCACCACCAGCGAGACCCATTGCAGGCGTGCGGGTTGGCTGCCGCGCAGCAGGAGCGCCACCGCGATCAGCAGGCTCAGGTTGATGAGGATCAAGGTGGTGTTCCACATCCCCACGAAGGGGATCAGCACGAAACCCGTCAGGATGCTGCCGCTTACGCAGCCGAGGGTATTGGAGAAGAACGTGGCGCCGGCCTTGGCACCGATCCGGTCCACGTCCTGCGCGTAGATACGCACACCCAGCGGGAACAATATCCCCATGAAGACCGCGGGGATAAAAGACACGAGGAATGCCAGCGCCATGCCCAGCGTCAGCTGGCTTGCCGGATTGGCCCCTGCCAGCAATAACGTCAGCTGCTCGAACTGCCGGAATATCAGCAGCACGGCCGCGCCGCTGAAGGCCGTGACAATGGAGACCGCGCTGAACCAGGCCTCGAGGTCCTGGCGGCGGTCTACCTTGCGCGCCACCACCCAGGCGCCGACCGAGAAGCCGAGCAGGAAACCGGCGAGGATCAGCGCAAAGGCCTGGGACGTCGACAGCCCGTAGGTCGAGAGGATGCGCACCCAAAGCATCTCGTAACCCAGCGCGATGAAGCCGGTCAGGAACAGGAAGGCCAGCATGTACGAGTAGGGTGCGCGCTCGGCGGTCGCGGGCTGCGGCTCCTGCGCGCCCCGCCTGCTCAGGGCGACGATCAGGGCAACCAGCAGGTTGCCCCCGATGGCGATCACCAGCGTGCCGATCACGCCGAACCAGCGCACGAACACGAAACCGGTCAGCAGGACGCCGGCGCTGGCGCCGAGCGTGTTCAGGTAATAGAGCCTGCTGAAGCTCGAGCCCAGGTTCTCGGGGTTCCGCAGGAAGTACTTGGCGAGCAGCGGCATGGTGCCGCCGATGAGGATCACAGGCGGCAGCAGCACCAGCATGGACAGCACCAGCCGGACCACCGAGAGACCGTAGAAGCCGAGATGGTTGTAGGCGTACTCGTAGACGTAGCGGTAGACCGGCAGCGTCTCGATCACCAGGTAGGAGAGTAGCGAGGTCGCGGCAATGCCGAGTTCCACGTACATGTAGATGCGCAGCGGGTCCCTGGCGCGCTCGGACCACTTGCCGAAAAAATAGCTGCCGAGACCGAGGCCCAGCAGGAACACCGCGACCACCGTGGCGACGGCAAAGCTGCTGACGCCGAAGACGAGGCCCAGCAGCCGAACCCAGATCAGCTGGTAGATCAGGGCGGAGGCGCCCGAGATGAAAATCGCGGTGAAGAGCAAGCGGTTGCTCAGGCTCCAAACCATCAGTGCTAGCCCTCTGGCTGGGTTGGATGTCCCGGCGCCGCGCCCGGATGGGGCACAGCACTCATGGCCAAGCGGCTATCTTACCCGCGAATCTGCCGGGGGCGGGAATTCGCAACAAACCCTGGGCTGGAACTAAACAATCGGCATGCGGTCCCGGCTCAGCGCCTTCCGATCGCGGTCCAGGCCAGGCCTGCTGCGCCCAAGGCTGCCAGCCCGAGCCCCGGCACCGGGAACAGCGTCGCCAGCGGCAGACCCAGGCCCATGCTGGCGACAAACCAGGCCGCCGCATCCGTGCCGGGCTGGCCGGGAGTGGGCAGCAGCGCCTTGCCGAGCAGCTGGTCCAGGCTCAGCTTGCCGGCGCCGTTGAGTACCAGCGGCAGCAGCATGAGGGCGAAAAGCAGCGGCAGCTTGTAGTTCCCGGAGCCGTCATCGGTGATCGCATAGCCCTGCCAGAGCTCGGCGAGGCTGGACCAGCTCTCGGGCCAGTGTACGGCGGCGGTGGCCACGAACGTGAGGATCAGCAGCGAGAAGGCGAAGAAGCGCGTGAACAGCCCGAGCAGGAGCGCCACGGCCCCGACCAGCTCGGTCCAGGTCGCGAGCATCCAGCTGATCTCGGGGCTGACCATGCTGAAAGGGAAGGGAAAGCTGTCCTGGATATGCGAGAACCAGTTTTCGCCCCGAAGCTTCTCCAAGCCGGCCTCGCCGAACTCCCAGGCCATGATGAGCCGCAGCCCGAGCGGGGCGAGCCAGGCGCCCAGCCCCTCCAGCCGCGCCGTGATCTCGCGCCATAGTTGCGGCACTTGGGTCATTGCGGGGTGCATCATGAGAATCTCCGTTCGAGCCAGGTACCCGTGTGGACGGCCGCCGCGGGATTCGGCCTGAATCCCGCGGCAGGCCTGCGCGGGGCGTCAGACGGCGCCGCCGCACTTACCCTCGCCGCACTTGCCCTCGGGATCCTTCTTCTCGCCTTCCTTGTCGGCGGCCCCGCACTTCCCTTCGCCGCACTTGCCTTCGGCGTCCTTCTTGTCTTCGCCCTTCTTCTCGGCCCCGCACTTCCCTTCGCCGCACTTGCCCTCGGCGACCGATACCATGTAGCCGCGGTCGAGATCGACGGCGCTGAACAGGGCGGACGAGGACGTGTCGGCGGCGTGGCTCGCGCCGATGCCCAGCGATGACAGCAGGGCGGCGCTCAGGATGGCGGGAGTCTTGCGGTGGTTGGTTTTCATGGTTTCTCTCCTTGGTGGAAGGCGTTATCGTTCGTGCGGTCCTGCTTTTTTAAACGGGACCTCGCATCGAATGACGCCGCTCCCCCGCGGATGATTGCATCGCGCGGCAAGAAAGATTTTTTTGCCCCCTATGCAATCAAAGGCCGCCTGCCCGCGTCATATCGGGTGTAAGCAAGCGAATACGGATCCCGACCATGGCCTCGATGCACTGCCTGACCGACGACGACTACCAGCGGGCGTTTCGGTATGCGCGCTCGCTGGGGGCCGACCGCGACCTCGCGCTCGACCTGGTGCAGGCCGCGGTCACGCGCGGCCTGGCCTCCGGTCGCCAGGATATCGACGAGCCCCTGGCGTACCTGATGACCAGCGTCCGCAACGGCTTCTACAGCGAACTTCGCCGGGAGAAGGCGGTCAGCTGGGGCCGGTACGACGAACTGGACGGGGTCATCGCAACTGACCTGCAGCCCCTGGAGGACATGGTGATCTCACGGGACGAACTGCGGCTTGCGTGGGCAGGGCTATCAGCCGCCGAGCGCGAGGTGCTGCATCTGTGGGCGGTCGAGGGCTACACGGTCGACGAGATAAGCCGGAGGACCGGCACGCCGCGGGGCACGCTGCTGGCCCGCATGCATCGCCTGCGCAATCGCCTTGCGAAGAGCGCAGACGACAGATTCGGAGCATCGGTATGAAGCACGACAACTCGACAGTCAGCCTCAAGGAAGGCATCCAGGAGCTGGTGGCAGAGGACTCGCTGGACGCCGGTGAGCTGGCGCAGTTGCGACAGCTCGCGACCGACGCCCCGGTGAACCCGTCGCGCCGGCTATGGCTTGGGGCGGCAGCCGGACTGGGCATCGCCGCCATCGGCGGCTGGTGGGGCCTTGGCGTCATGCAGGCGCGCAGCAACACCCAGCGGCTGGCCGACGAGATCGCGGAGAACCACCTGCGGGCGGCGCCGCTGGACGTCGTGTCCGGGGACCTGGGCTCACTGCGCGAGGCGTTCGCCTCGCTCGGGTTCAACTTGCTCGACCCGGCTGAGGTCGAGGACGTGCCAGGTACGCTGGTCGGCGCGCGCTTCAGTTCCGTCGCCTCCACGCCGGCCGCCATGCTCCGCTACCGCACAGACACCGGGTTCATTTCCGTCTACCAGGCGCGCTACGACGAGCAGCGGCATTACGGTGCAGCGGACATGGATAGTGGCGAGCCGGGCGCGGTGCGTTACTCAGCCGGTGTCGAGGTCTGCCTCTGCCGCACGCACGGGGTGCTCATCGCTGTCGCAACCTGATCCGGAGGGGCGTCAGCCCAGTCGCGTCCTGATGCTGCGGTGGGTGATCCGGTGGAGCAGGAACTCGACCCCGAGGGCGATCAGGAAGAATCCCGCGATCCAGGCAAGCAGCGCAGGCGAGGCGCGCGCGAGATGCGAGGCGCCGAGCAGGATGGTCACCGCATTAGCGGCGATGGCGAGATAGATCAGGGCAGGGATCGCGCCCGTCTCCTTGAGCAGCCGCGTGTGCCCGATGTGCACAGTCATGTGCAGGATCAGCATCGACAGCGCCCCGATCGCGGCGATGGAGGACAGGTCCAGGAACACCGCCAGCAGGATGATGATGGCGGAGCTGACCAACAGGCCCTCGCGGCTGTGGGCGACTGGTTTGGCGAAGGGGGCGGGCAATTCGCCCAGCCTGGCCAGCTGATAGGTGATGTTGGTCACCGCGTAGAGGCTGGCGTTGATCGCAGAGGCGGTGGCGAACAGCGCAGCCAGCGCGACGATGGTGAACCCGGCCTGGCCGAGTATGGGCCGGGCCGCCTCCGCCAGCGCGAAATCCTTGGCTGCGATCACGGCCTCGGTGGACAGGTCGCCGAAGACTGCAATCGAGATGCCGATGTAGACCACCATCACCAGCAGGATGGCCGTCATGATCGCCCGCGGAAGGGTTCGCGCCGGGTCCGGCATGTCCTCGGCGGCATTGGTCACGATACGGAAGCCTTCGTAGGCGAAGAAGGTGACGGCGACGCTGTACATGATCGCCGTGCCGGAGGGGTAGCTGCGTGGCGACAGGCGCTCGGGCGAGACGAAGAGCAGCCCGATGACGACAAAGGCGACCAGCACCGACATCTTGACCAGCACCACGAAGTCTTCGAACCGGGCCATGGAGCGGGCGCCCCTGAGATTCACCAGCATGAACGCCAGCACCACCGCGGCGGCAAAGACCTCGAC
>JASFEC010000056.1:0-11299 GCA_050125045.1 Gammaproteobacteria bacterium
GATCTCGGGTTCGAGATGATGCCGGGCACCGGTAGCGCCGACCTGACGCCCAAAAAAAACACTTTTGAACAGGAAGACCTGGGTCGGACCGACGGCGGTTGATCCCGTTGCTGAATCAAGTGGCGGCGGCTCGCGGAGGCGGGCCGCCGCCAGGGAGACCTAATATGAAAAAACACCTCGGACCGATCGGCGTGGCTTTCCTGCTCGCCGGCCTTATGCTGGCGCCGGCCTCATGGGCCCAGCGCGCGGGGCAGAGCGTCACCATCCAGTACGGGATCGTGTCGGCCGCGTCCCAGGTCGATCTCAAGTCGGGGGCCGTGCCCAAGGGGGCCGTCGTCGGGGGCAGCCTCGGCCTGATGTCGGCTTCCGGCAAGTCGTCCAGCAAGAAGGCCCGCAACACCATGGTGGGCGTGATTGCCGGCAGCGTGATTGCAGGCTCTGCGCAGGGCAGCACGACCGGCATGCTCTACACGGCCAACCTGGCTGGCGGCGGCGGACAGGTCCAGGTCGTGACCGACCAGCGGGAAATTCGGCCGGGAGATTGCGTCGCGATCGAGCGCGCCGGCGATACCGCCAACCTCAGGCGTGTCTCGTCGGCCTACTGTGACGAAGCCAACAAGGCCGCCGTCCAGGCTGTGGCCGCCGAGGCCAGGGAAGAAGCCGAGGAATGCCTGCTGGCGAAGCAGCAGCTGGTGGACGCGAAGACCGAACAGGAAGCTGAGCTGGCCGCGCGCAAGATTGCGCTGCTTTGTGACGACTGACGCCGATCGCGGCCCGGAGAGCGATATGATTTTTTCTCGGCCGCGGATCTCGGTACTTGTACTCGTCGCCGCCACGTCTGTTTCCATGGCGGCCCAGGCCGAGCAGGACGAAGACCTGGCCAAGCAGCTGGCCAATCCGGTCGCGGCGCTGATCAGTGTTCCCTTCGACGTCGATTTCGACGGCGACCTTGGGGCTGACGGCAAGGGCGACAGGACGATCATCACCGTGAAGCCGGTGATCCCGTTCTCGATCAGCGAGGACTGGAACCTGATCAGCCGGGTCGTGGTGCCCTATGTCAGCCTGGATGACGTGGCGCCGCTCGGCGACGAGTCCGGGCTGGGTGACAGCCTTGCCAGCTTCTTCTTTTCGCCCAAGGCGCCGACCGCCGGCGGCTGGATCTGGGGTGCGGGACCGGCGCTGCTGTTGCCGACGGCCAGCGAGGACGTCCTCGGCAGCGAGAAATGGGGCATCGGCCCGACCGGAGTGGCCTTGAAGCAGGAGGGCCCGTGGACCTACGGCGTGCTGGCCAACCACGTCTGGTCCTTTGCCGGTGACAGCGACCGCGCCTCGTACAACCGCAGCTTCCTGCAGCCGTTCCTGACCTACACGACCGCCACGGCGACCAGCTTCACGCTGCAGACGGAAAGCACCTACGACTGGGAAAGCGAGGAGTGGACCGTCCCCATCAACCTGCTTGTCGGGCAGGTGGTCAAGGTCGGCGACCAGCTCGTGCAGCTGCGCGGCGGGGTCCGCTACTGGGTGGACAGCCCCGCCGGGGCCGGGCCCGACGGCTGGGGTTTCAAGCTCGCAGTCACTTTCCTGTTTCCGCGGTAAGACACGTCAAAGCTCGATGCCTGTCTCCGCGCTTGCTGGGGGACGGCTCCCGCCTTAGAAGATATGGCCAGCTCGGGCTTCTACCTCGGGCTGAGCGTGAGCTGGTAGCGGCTGGCGAGGGCGAGCGCCGCCTCGATCGCCGCGACCAGGCTGCCGCTGTCGGCCTCCCCGGTGCCCGCCAGGTCCAGCGCCGTGCCGTGATCCACGGAAGTGCGCAAGATCGGCAGGCCGAGCGTGATGTTCACGGCCCGGCCGAAGCCGGCATACTTCAGCACCGGTAGTCCCTGGTCGTGGTACATGGCGAGTACGGCGTCGGCGCCTTCCAGCCGGCGCGGCGTGAACAGGGTGTCGGCCGGCAGCGGTCCTTCGAGGTCCAGGCCTTCGCGGCGCAGGCGCGCGAGCGCGGGCCCGATGACCTCGATTTCCTCCCGGCCGAGATGGCCACCCTCGCCGGCGTGCGGGTTCAGCCCGGCCACGAGGATTCGCGGCTCTGCGATCCCGAAGCGGGTGCGCAGGTCATAATCCAGAATCCGTAGAACGCGTTGAATTCGCTCGGCGGTGATCGCCCGCGGCACCTCGGCCAGCGGGAGATGGGTGGTGGCGAGCGCGACCCGGAGCTTGCCCGCGGCCAGCATCATGACGGGATCGCCGCCGGTGATGCCGGCCAGAAACTCGGTGTGACCGGAGAAGGCGATGCCGGCGTCGTTGATCACGCCCTTGTGCACGGGCGCGGTGACCATGGCGTCGAACTCGCCCGCGACGCAGCCTTCTGCAGCCCGCCGCAGCATCGCCAGCACTGGGCCGGCGTTGGCAGGGTCGGGCTGGCCGGGCATGGCGGGGCGTGCCAGCGGCACGTCGATAACCTGCAGGACGCCGGCTTCGTGGGGCTCCGATCGCTCGACATCGCGGACGGTCACGCCCGGATACAAGCGGGCCGCGAGCTCACGCAGGTGCGCTGCGGGTCCTACGGCGGCAAGTCGGGCCGGCCAGTCGCGCTGCGCTACGGCCAGGCAGAGCTCCGGCCCGATGCCGGCCGGCTCCCCGGTGGTGAGGGCGATGGCGGGGAGCTGCATCGCCGGGCCCGGGCTAGCTGCCCCGGATCTCGACCCAGGCCTCGTCGCGCAGCTTCCGCAGCCAGAGCTCGGTTTCCTGCTCCAGCTTGCTGGCCCGGATCGCCTGGATCGCCTGGCGACGCTTGACCTCGTCCGTGGTGTCGCGCTCCTGCCGATCCTCGAGAAGAACGATGTGCCAGCCGAAGGGGGACTGGAACGGCTCGCTGAGATCGCCCGGCTCGAGTTCGGCCAGCACGGCCTCGAACTCGGGCACAAACGTGCCCGGCGGGTTCCAGCCGAGGTCGCCGCCCCGGCTCGCCGAGCCGGGGTCCTCGGATTCGATCATGGCGATGTCCTCGAAGGGCTCGCCGTCCAGTACTCGTGCCCGGATGTCCTCCAGGCGGCCGCGCACGGTGGCCTCGTCCACCACCTCGTTGGTGGACATGAGGATGTGGCGCGCCCGGTTCTGCACCTGGAGCACCCGGTCCTCGCCGCCGCGAGTGTCGTTCACCCGGAAAATGTGGAAGCCGCTGCCGCTGCGCACCGGCTCGCTGATGCCGCCCTTGTCGAGCGCCTGGATGACCGCAGCGAATTGCGGCGGCAGCTGGGAACCCTGGCGCCAGCCCAGGCGGCCGCCCTCCAGCGCTTGCTGGCCCGCGGATTCGGCCACGGCCATGGCGGCGAAATCCGCACCTTCCAGCAACTGTGCCCGCAGCTCTTTGGCCCGGGCCTCGACGGAGGCGACCTGTTCCTGCGAGGCGTCGGCCGGCAGCGCGATCAGGATCTGGGAGATGTTGTAGTCGATCTCCTTGCCGCGGTTGGCCTCGTATTGCTCGAGCCAGCGCTCGATCTCGCGCTCGGAAACCGCGATACGCGCGAGGACGTCGCGCTGGCGCAGGGCGTCGAAGGTCATTTCGCGCCGCAGTTGCTCACGGAACTCGGCGTATTCGATTCCGTCGCTCGCTAGTGTTGCGGGCAGTTCCGCGAATGGAATGTTGTTGCGCTCGGCGACGCGGGCAAGGGCGGTATTCAACTGCTCCTCGCTGATGCGGATGCCGAGTCGGTCGGCCCGTTGCATCTGGACTTCCTGCACGATCAGGGTCTCGAGAATCTGCTCGCGCAGGACGCCCTCCGGCGGCATCCGCGTCCCCTGTTCCTGGAGCCGGCGAGCCACCAGCGCGACCTGCAGGTCCAGCTGGGACTGCAGCACCACACCGTCGTCGACGACGGCGACGATGCGGTCGAGCAGCCGGCCGGTATCGCTGAGGGCGGCAGCTGCAGGGTTGAGGGCCGGCAAAGAAACCAGCGCCAGCGCCGTGAGCAGTGATGTCAGTCGCATGGGATCGGGGTCACTCGAAGGCTGAATACCCTAGGATATCACTCTCGTACCGGCGCCTTGCGCTCTGGCCGCCCAGCCCCTTGAGCTCGAGCTGCAGCCGGATCGTGGTGTCCTTGCTGCCGTCGCGCCGGCTGATCTGCTCGGAGGCCGAGAAGCGCATCGCCCAGCAACAGCTCTCGTACTGCACGCCGAGGACGCTGTCGACGGTCGTGCTATCCCGCAGGGAATACTCCAGCGCGGTGACGAAGCTCCACCGTTGCGACAGCGGCCATCCCATCGAGAAAGCCAGGTCTTCCAGCAGGCCGGGGCGGTAGCGGTAGGCCAGGTTGACGACCCTGTTCGACGCGGGCTGATACTGGAGGCGGAACTGGGCCAGCTGGGTACTGTCGGTGACGTTATCCCACTGATAGCCCACGTCGGCGTTCCAGTAATTGAACAGCCGCAGCCCCAGTTCCAGCACGATCGGCGAGCTGCCGGCCGTCTCCAGGCTCTCGTCGGGCAGCGTGACCCGCGGGTCCTCGAAGTACCAGGCCTTGCCGATGGCCGCAGTCAGGAACTCCCGGCCTGAGGCGGACTCGAGCAGCCGCGTGGTGATGCCGAAGCTGAGCTGGTTGGTGTCCCCGAGCCGGTCGGCGCCCAGGTAGCGGTTGGGGCGGAACAGCTGGACATAGTTGAAGTCCGGCCGGCCGCTGTCGAACAGCGGCAGCGCGTCCTGGTCCCGGTACGGGATATAGGCATAGAGCAGGCGCGGCTCGAGCGTCTGGGTGACGCGGCCCGAACGCGCAGGGCGCTCGAAGCGGAGACCCGAGTCCACGCTGAGTATCGGTGCCGCATAACCGAGCGTGTCATCCTGGCCGGGGCTGGGGGCGGTAAGCAGGTACTGCACCATGCGCATCCTCGCGGAGGGGCGCAGGAAAAACCCGGGCGCTTCGAGCGGCAGGCTGACCTCGGGTTCGAGCACTGCGCGAGCGCCCTCCGGGCCCACCTCGCGGACGAAGCTGGCAGCCTCGGTGAGCATGCGCCAGTCGAGTCCAAGGGGCCCGTCGAGCCAGATCCCTTCGGCGACGGCCTGGGGCAGGCGGGCGTAGGGTCGTTCCTCCTCGGGAATCTCCAGGTCAAGGATGCGGAAGTTCTGCGCCCTCACGGTCATGCGCCAGGTCTGGCCGGCATAGTCCGCCTGCAGCAGGCGCTGGACGTGGGTGCGGCTGGTGGTCTGGGGGCTCTCGCCCAGGTCCTGGAAGTAATCGGTGTCGGAGACGTCCTCGACTTGCGCTGTGAAGCGCCAGCCGTTCTCCAGGCGTGTCAGATGGGAGAGATTGAACCAGCTGCGCGAATCGTACAGTTTCGTGCCGCTGTCGCGGTGCAGGTAATGCAGCTGGACCTTGCTCGAGCTTTCCGGCGTCAGGTAGCGGAACTCGTTCTCCAGCTTGAGGCCGCGATCCGTCATCAGCACCGGCGTGAGCAGATAGTCGTAGTCGGGAGCGAGGTTGAAATAATAGGGTGCCCGGATTTCCAGGCCGCTGCGGCTCGACTGGCCGAACTCCGGCGTGAGGAAGCCGCTCTTGCGTCGATCCGACAACGGGAACGTGAGGTAGGGGAGGTAGACGATCGGCGTGTCGAAGAAGCGCAGCTTGACCCCCGTGGCCTCGCCCACCTCGTCGCGCGTGTCCAGCCGCATGGTGTCGATCCGGAGCAGCCAGTCAGGCTCTTCGTCAGGGCAGGTGGTGTAGGTGACCTCCTCCATCCTGACCCGCCCGTTGTCGCGCGCCCGGATCGTCTCGGCGCCGCCGCTGGCCGGCTGCGCCGGCAGCCGGTAGCGATTGCCACTCAGCAGCGCGGTGCCCTCGGCCGGCAGGTACTCCAGCCGGTCGCTCTCGATCTCGATGCCCGGCTGCGCGTAGCGCGCGCCCTCGATCGCCACGATCCGGCCGGCGTCCCGGTCCCACGTGGCGCCCTCGGTCTCCAGGCGCTGGTTGCCCCGTCGCAGCACGACGCCGCCGGAGAACACGGAGTCACCGTCCGCCGTCACGTCGGCGCGGTCGGCCGATACCTCGATCGGCCCGCTTTCGTCGGGAGGCTCCAAGTCCATCGGCTCTGGCACGGGGCATACCGGCGCCGCCCAGAGCGGGACGGCGGCGAGCGAGGCGATCATGAGGGCCAGGAGACGGGGCATCAGGCTTCCCGGAGCTTACTCGCTAACATGGCATACTTCCGGCGCAGGCTTCAATTTTGCCGGTGGGAGGCATGCCGTGAAAGCGATGGTGCTGGCGGCCGGGCGCGGCGAGCGCATGCGCCCGCTGACCGACCGCATGCCGAAGCCGCTGCTGCCGGTCGGCGGCAGGCCGCTCGTGGCCTGGCAGCTGGAGATCCTCGCCGCGGCGGGCTGCCGCGATATCATCATGAACTGTGCCTGGCAGGCGGAGGCGCTGCAGGCCGAGCTCGGCGATGGCGCGCGCTGGGGCGTTCGCATCCGCTACTCCCGGGAGCCATGGCCGGCCCTCGAGACCGGCGGGGGCATCTTCCAGGCGCTGCCGCTCCTCGGCCCCCGGCCTTTCCTGCTGGTCAACGGCGACGTGTACTGCGAGTGGTCGCCCGCGGCCCTGCGGCTGGCGCCCGGCATGCTGGCGCAACTGCTGCTCGTGCCCAACCCGCCACATCATCCCGTCGGCGATTTCGGCCTGGCGGGCGACCTGCTGCAGCCGGACGCGCGCGAGCGCTTCACCTACAGCGGCATCGCCCTGCTGGATCCGGCGCTCTTCGCGGGCTGCCGGCCGGGCCGCTTCCCCCTGGCGCCGCTGCTGGTCGAGGCTGCGGCGCGGGGCAAGGTCGGCGGGGTGCTGCACCATGGAACCTGGCTGGACGTCGGGACGCCGGAGCGGCTCTACGCGCTGCAGGCGAGGCTCGGGGAGGCCTGAGCCAGCTCGGCCAGCAGCGCGCGCTCGAGATCGTCGGCGACCTCTTCGAGGTCCCGTTCGACCCCGAGGTCGGCGAGCTGGGTGACCTGCAGTCCCTGGTAGCCGCAGGGGTTGATCCGCTGGAACGGCTCCAGGTCCATGGCCACGTTGAGCGCGAGGCCGTGGTAGGTGCAGTTGCGGCGGACGCGCAGGCCGATGCTGGCGATCTTGCATCCGTTCACATAGACACCCGGGGCGTTGCGGTCTCCGGCCGCCTCGATGCCGTAGTCCGCCAGGCAACGTATCACGGCGCGTTCCAGCACGCATACCAGGGCGCGCACGCCGAGGCCCGAGCGCCCGAGGTCCAGCAGCGGATAGACCACGATCTGGCCCGGTCCGTGATAAGTCACCTGGCCGCCCCGGTCGACCTGCACCACGGGAATGTCGCCCGGCGCCAGCAGGTGCTCGCGGCTGCCGTTGAGGCCGAGCGTAAAGACCGGCGGATGCTGCAGGACCCAGATCTCGTCGGGTTGTTCGGGGCCGCGGCTTTCCGCGAGGGCCTGCATCCGGCGCCAGGTCGGCTCGTAGTCGACCATCCCGAGACGACGGACGACGGGGGACTGCATCACAGCACCATCAGCACGCGCTCGTGACCGCTCAGGGTCTCGTACACGGCGTCGAGCTGGTCCTTGCTCTCCGCCCGCAGCACCACGGTCAGGGCGAGGAAATTGCCGTCCCGGCTGAGGCGCTGGCTCACCCGCTCCGCGGCCACCGGGCCGGTATGCGGCGTCATGAGCTCCAGCACCAGCGCCGGGAAATCCTCCTCGTGCCGCCCCATGACCTTGATGGGGAAGTCGCAGGGAAACTCGAGGAGCGTGTCTTCGCTCATTCGAGCCACAGCTGGATGGAATGGAGTGCTCGGGTCATCAGGCCGCCCTCGGCCACTTCGCCCAGGGGATACAACGGCAGGTCGGCGAGCGACTCCTCCTCCAGTTTCAGCCGCAAGCGACCGACCGGCTCGTCGGTCGTGATCGGCGCGATGAGGGGCGACTGCAGTTCCAGCGAGGCTTCCACGAGCTCGTAGCGGCCGCGCGGGAGGGTCACCCAGAGGTCTTCGGCCAGCCCGAGCTCGAGTTCTTCCACGTCGCCCTTCCAGACGCGTGTGGTCGTCACCGGCTGCCCGGCGGAGTAAATGCGATGGCTCTCGTAGAACCGGAAGCCCCAATTGATCAGGGCCTGCGTCGCATCGGCCCGGGCCTTGTCGCTGCTGGTGCCCAGCAGCACCGAGATCAGGCGCATGTCGCCGCGCCGGGCCGAGGACACGAGGCAGTAACCCGCCGCGTCGGTCATGCCGGTCTTGATACCGTCGACGCTGGGATCCCGCCACAGCATCTTGTTCCGGTTGCGCTGCGTGATGTTGTTGAAGGTGTACTCGCGCTCGGAGTAGAGCGAGTAGAACTCGGGGAACTCGCGGATGATGGCCGCGGCGAGCAGCGAGATATCGCGTGCGGAACTGTAATGGTTCTCGGCAGGCAGACCGGTGGCGTTGCGGAAGTTCGTGTTCTCCATGCCGAGCCGGCGGGCGTACTCGTTCATCAGGTCCGCGAAGGCGACCTCGGAACCGGCCGTGTGCTCCGCCAGCGCCACGGAGGCATCGTTCCCGGACTGGATAATCATGCCGCGGATGAGGTCGCCGACCCTGACGCGGGTACCGACCTCGATGAACATGCGCGATCCGCCCGTGCGCCAAGCCCGCTCGCTGACGGTCACCATGTCGTCCAGCGACATCTCGCCCTTCCTGAGTTCCGCGAACACGGCATAGGCGGTCATCAGCTTGGTGATGCTGGCCGGGTCCAGCCGCTCGTCCGCCGCGTTCTCCGACAGCACCTCGCCGGAGTGGAAGTCGACCAGGATATGAGCCCTTGCGGGCATCGCCGGGGCGGCCGGGACCGGGGGCAGAGCGGCTTCCTGGGCGGCGGCGGCGGCGGGTAGCTGGAACAGGGCGAGCGCGAGGCAGAGAGCGATGGTCAGGCGCATGGATTCCTTTGGCGGCTGCTGGCCGGCGGGCTGTGGGTTGGACAGCCGGGAATGTTACACGGTCAGCGGGTCGGGGTCAGTCCAGGGCCAGATGGGCGTCGCTCAATCCGAGGGCGCGGACGCGCGCCAGCATGGCCTCGATCTGGTCCACGCCGACCAGCGGTCCGATGCGCACGCGGTAGATGGTTTGCAGGCGCCGACGCTCCCGCAGCGTCACGACGTCGTGGATACCGTGGTCCGTCAGCCTGGCCTCCAGCCGGGCCGCATTGTCTGCCTCCGAGAAGGCGCCCACCTGCAGCCATGCCGGGGCGCTCGCCGCGGCGGGCGCCGCTGCCGGCGCCGGCGCGGGCCCGGTCGCAGCGGTGACGCCGGGACCGACGACCTCGACGTCCACCAGCGCGGTGCCTTCGTTGTGCATTCCCAGGCGCACCGCCGCGGCGTAGGACAGGTCGATGATCCGCTCGCCCACGAAGGGGCCGCGGTCGTTCACGCGCACGACGACACTGCGACCGTTGCCCACGTGGGTCACCCGCACGTAGCTCGGCAGAGGCAAGCTCTTGTGGGCCGCCGTCATGGCGTACATGTCGTACGGTTCGCCGCTGGAGGTCAGCCGACCGTGGAACTTCGTGCCATACCAGCTGGCCATGCCGCGCTTACGGTAACCGGCGGCGTCTTTCATGACGTAGTAACGCCGCCCCATCACCTCGTAGACCGGCGGATTGCCGCGAGTGCTCCGGGGCTCGATCTTCGGGACCGCGTCCGGAACATCGCTTACGTCGCGCGGGCGCGCCGGCGCGGAGTCCTGTCCGCCCCCCGGTGAGGCACAGCCGGCTGCCAGGAGCACGGGAAGGAGCGTCCAGGCCAGGAGACGCCGTTCAGCGCGCATCCGCAGCTTCTATCCCGGCCCGCACCGCCTGGCCCAGTTGGTGCACCGCGAGGGCATACATCAGGCTGCGGTTGTAGCGGGTGATCACGTAGAAGTTGTGGAACCCGGCCCAGTAGGCCGGGCCCGCTTCCTGCTCCAGCGCGAACAGGCCTGCGGGCGCGGCGGGATCGGCCGGCGCGGGGCCGGCGAGGCCGAGCCCGGCCGCCCAGAGGGCGCCCGTCGTCGTCTTCGCGGCCAGGCCCTGGTCGGCCAGCCCGCTCGCATCCACGCCGCCCGTTACGACCGGCGCGACCACCGGTTCGCCGGGCCGCCAGCCGTGCACCCGCAGGTAGTTGGCGACGCTGGCCAGGATGTCCTCGGTGCTTTCCCACAGGTCTACCCGGTCGTCGGCATCGCCGTCGACCGCGTAGGCGCGATAGCTGGAGGGAATGAACTGCGGCAGGCCCATCGCGCCGGCGTAGGAGCCGACCGGCATGTCCGGCGCGAAGCCCTGCTCCCCGGCCAGCACGAGAAACTCTTCGAGCTCGCGGGTGAAGAAGGCGCTGCGCGGCGGGTACTCGAAGGCCAGGGTGGCGAGGGCGTCCAGCACCCGGTGGCGCCCGATGATGCGCCCGTAGTACGTCTCGACCCCGATGATGCCCAGCATCATCTCGGCGGGCACCCCGGACTCGGCGGCGACCCGCTCGATCTGCGCCTGGTGGTCCTGCCAGAACGCCACGCCCGCGGCGATCCGCTCCTCGGTCAGGAAGATGCGGCGGTACTCGTGCCACGGTTTGACGCGTTCGGCCGGGCGGCTGATGGCGTCGATGATGGGCTGCTGGATGCGCGCCTCGAGCAGCACGGTGCGGACGGCGTCCGGCGCCAGCCCGTGGCGCTCCTGCACCCCGGCGATGAACGCCCGGACGTCCTCGCGCTCCGGGTCCAGGGGGAGGCCGGACGCACCGGCCGCGACGGGGACCGCCGTGAGTCCGATGCAGCAAAGCAGGGGCAGCAGGCGGTTCACCTGGCGAGCAAGCTCCGATGACCTTGAATGGCCATGAGCATACCGAAACCCGCCATGAGGGTCACCATCGAGGTGCCGCCGTAGCTGACCAGGGGCAGCGGCACGCCGACGACGGGCAGCAGGCCGGTCACCATCCCCGTATTGACGAAGACGTAGACGAAGAAGGTCAGGCTGATGCTGCCGGCGAGCAGGCGACAGAAGGTGTCCTGCGCCTGCAGGGCGATGAACAGGCCGCGGCCGACGACCAGCAGATAGCCGACCAGCAGCAGGCCCAGTCCGAGCAGGCCGAATTCCTCGCCCAGGACGGCGAAAATGAAGTCGGTGGAGCGCTCCGGCAGGAACTCGAGCTGGGCCTGGGTGCCGTTGCCCCAGCCCTTGCCGAACAGCCCGCCCGAGCCGATCGCGATCTTCGACTGGATGATGTGGTAGCCCGCGCCGAGCGGGTCCGACTCGGGTTGCAGAAAGGTCAGGACGCGCCGGCGCTGGTAGTCG